>DAHUXT010000072.1 GCA_027307065.1 Ktedonobacteria bacterium | reverse complement strand
CGATCCCGACTCGGTTTCTCGTCCGTTGGTCCGTCGGATGTTTGGCGCAGGTGCAGCAGCATCAGCGCTTCCTTGAGTCGTATCTCGCTGGTCGCGTAGTTTGACGAGCCGACGGCGGCCTGATGCAGCCGCACATAGGTTTGCTGCGCGCCGCTCATGCTGGGGCTTGGCGCCTGAACAGCCGGTAATGCCTGAATGGCTGGCGTGGGCGCCACGCTCTGTTGGGCGGCGCGGCGGCGAATCGGCGCGGCCAGCAGCGCTACGAGCGCCACGAGCAGCACGATGCTTCCCCACGCAGTCATCGCGAACGTCTGATAGAGGCCGTGATCTTTCTCAAGCAGGATGTCACCGGGCGCGTCGGGCCGGAACCGCACCGCCACGCGGTCGCCGACGGCCGCAGGGTAGTTGAATTCGGTGCAGGCGATGGTCTGGCCGACCTGGGCGCCTGACACATCATCGTAGCGCACGCGAACGGTGAACGTTTTCGCGGTGCTGTCGCCAATGCGCAGGTCGAAGCCATTGGGGGTGCTGCCGAACGTAACGCCCGATTGGCACGGCTCCAGCGCGTCGATGGTGCCCTCAGTCTGCTGGCCAAAGAAGATTAACGCGCTCTGGCCCATCACGAGCGGCACGATCGGTGACCCAAAGGCCCAGGCACAGCAGCCACCACAACTACAGATGACAATCAGGGGAACGAGGAGGAAAAGAAGCGCGGGATTGCGTCTCCGTTGAGGCATACACACCCTTTGTGTTCGCGCGCCGCAGCGCGCAGTCTTCTGTCTCTTGATATGCCTCAACTATACAAGCGCTCTTTGACACTCCCCCACTTACAAGCGGGAGATTCTCAGTTCTCCGGGGCGGCCTACGCCACCTCTCCCTGAAGGGCCTGTCCGGCCCGCTCTATGTTCTTCGCCGCGTTATGGTCACGATGCAGGCTGGTTCCACATTCCGGGCATTCGTGCCAGCGGACGGACAAGCCTTTCGCGACCATGACGCCACACCCTGAACATGTCTGGCTCGTATAAGCAGGGTTCACCGCAACGACTCGCTTCCCGGCGCACGCTGCCTTGAAAGTGAGGATGCGCACGAACGCGCTCCATCCGGCGTCCGCAATGGACTTGGCCAAATGGTGGTTCTTGAGCATATTGGCGACCTGCAAATCTTCGTGATTGATTGCGTCGAACTGCCGCACCAGCGCCAGCGCTGTCTTCTGCTGGAAGTCTTGGCGCTGGCGCTTGACCGCTTGGTGAGCCTTCGCCAGCAACGCAACAGCCTTCGTGCGACGGTTGCTGCCTTTCGTCCGGCGGGACACCCGGCGTTGCGCCGTTTTCAGTCTGCGTTCGGCGCGGCGATAGCAACGGGGGTTATGAATCATCGTGCCATCGGCCAACGTCGCGAAGGATGCTAAACCAAGATCAATACCGGTTTTCTGCCCAGTTGGCGCCAAGGGCTGTACTGGCACATCCGCACATGAGAAACAGACGTACCACCCATCGGCCTCTTTGGAGATGGTGACCGTCTTGGGCGTCCCGTCCAGCGGGCGAGACCAGCGCACCGCCACACGCCCGATTTTCGATAACACGAGAAAACCGTTATCCAGACGTGCGCCATTGTCGAATTGTTTGTAGGTGAAACTGTTGTAGCGGTTCTGTCCTTGGAAACGCGGGAATCCGGGTGCCTGTCCCGCGCCGATGCGCCGAAAGAACGCCTGATAGGTCTTATCGAGTCGGGCCAAGACATCTTGCAAGACTTGAGAATGGATCTCGGCATATTTGGGGAATGCCGCTTTCAGATCGGGCAACTCCGCTTGCTGCTGATAGCCAGTGAGGGTGACACCGCAGCGGCGGTAGGCGGTGATGCGTTGCTCCAAGGCGGTGTTGTAGAGCGTGCGACAGTGCCATAAGGTCTGCTCAAGCAAGCGCTCCTGCTCAGAAGTCGGCTTGAGCTTGTACTTGAAGGTTTTGTGGATACTTATCGCTTGCTGGTCCATATGTTTCTATTATGTCTGGCAGGTATGGAATCGGCAACGATCTAGGCCATTCATCCCCTGGCTGAAGCCGAGGGGCTTTCTGGCCGATCTTCTGTAAAAGAAATATTAAAGGGGCGCGAAGGTGGGCGAGCGGCGTGTGGCTGGCGACCGAAGGGCATACGACAATCCCCGGCGAGAACGCGACTATGCGCTCCACCGGGGAGATGTGCGTTGCGGGTACGAACGAACCGAGGCTACTTGACCTCAGCCTTGGCGCCAGCCTCTTCGAGCTTGGTCTTGGCGGCGGCAGCCTCTTCCTTCGAGACACCCTCTTTGATGGCCTTCGGCGCAGCCTCGACCACATCCTTCGCCTCTTTTAGGCCCAGGCCGGTCAGCTCGCGGACAGCCTTGATCACGTTGATCTTGTTCGGGCCGATCTCGCTCAGCACGACATCGAACTCGCTCTGTTCTTCGGCGACGGGGGCAGCTTCGGCGGCGGCACCACCAGCGGCGGGCATTACGCCAGCGGCCATCACTGGCGCGGCGCTCACACCCCACTGCTCCTGCAAGGCTTTGCTCAGCTTGACCAGGTCAAGCACGCTCATGCTGCCGAGTTCCTCAATAATCTTCTCTACATCAACGGCCATGATAAAATCTTCCTTCCGGCGCGGCTCTCGCTGGAGCCGAAGCGCCTGTTATTGTGCGTGTTGTCTCTCGTCGTCACGGTCGCGAACAACGGCTGTCCGCGACGCTTCACAGTTGTTGCATGCCCTGCATGCCTGGATTGCTAGGCTGCCTGCTCGTCGCCAAGTTGGCGGATGCGGGCCTCCAGCACGTTGATTACGTCGCGCATGGGCGCTGTCAGCACGCCATACACCTGGTTGAGCGGCCCATGAATCGCGCCGACAACCTCCGCGCGCAGTTGGTCTTTGCCTGGAGTTTTCGCCAGATCTTCCACCTGCTGCGGGGTGATTGGCCCCTGCTCCAGGATACCCGCCTTGACCGTCACCGGCTTGCCAGTGCGTGCCGTCTTCAGGTAGTCGGTTACCGCTTTGGCAGCTGCCACCTCGTCCTCATAACTAATGGCAATCGCAGTCTGGCCACGCAGCAACTCGGAGATATCCTTGTAATGCGCGCGCTCAGAGGCGATCCGCAGCAGCGTATTCTTGATGACCTGCAGTTCCAGGCCCGCAGCGTGCAGCTTGCGCCGC
The DNA here is from genome assembly GCA_027307065.1 of Ktedonobacteria bacterium. Classification (GTDB taxonomy): domain Bacteria; phylum Chloroflexota; class Ktedonobacteria; order Ktedonobacterales; family JADMIN01; genus DAHUXT01. The sequence continues at coordinate 11,193 of DAHUXT010000072.1, read as the reverse complement.
AAGTCGGTCACCTCAGCGACGGTTAGTCCCTGTGTGGTGATCAGCACCGCGCTCTTTGCCCGCTCCAACTTTTCGGCCATCTCCTCGATGACCGTTTTCTTTGCTTCGGTTGGCATGTTCGGTTCCTCCCCTCCAGGGCAGATGTCGGGGGTAAAGCCGCCAGATGTACTCCGCATCCGGCCAGCCCCGCCACTTAGGTGACGGAACAGCCCCGCAGGCTACTTGAAAGCCCCGCACCATGCCGCCCACAAAAAATGGGCCTCCAGGTCGCCGACCCGAAGGCCCAGAGCACTCTATCGCCAGACACACCCGCATGTGGCATGTTGCGTAGGCACTGTGGATACTTCGCCTCGGCAGGCCTCTCGCTTAAGCGCTTGCGCGCACCTGCTGTCTCTGGCATGTATGCAGTTGTTGAACAAATCCAGTATAGCAGCCGTCCCTGGCCACCGTCAATGCGACAACCCGGCATGGCTACGCGGGCTATGCCGTGCGCAGCGCCAACGCGGGCTGGATGTCGAGCCGGACGCTCGGCGACATTGTCGAGCAGAGCACGATGCTCTTGACGTACTGGCCCTTGGCTCCCGTCGGCTTGGCGCGTTGAATGGCGTCGAGCGCGGCGGTCAGGTTCTGCATCAGTTGCTCGTCGGTGAACGAGAGCTTGCCGATGGGAATGTGAATCAGGCTAGTCTTGTCCACGCGGAACTCGACACGGCCCGCCTTCACCTCGCCCACCGCCTTGGCGATGTCGAAGGTGACGGTGCCCGTCTTTGGGTTTGGCATCAGGCCACGCGGACCCAGGCGCCGCCCCAGACTGGCGACTTTGCTCATCACATCGGGTGTTGCGATGGCGACGTCGAAGCCCAGCCAACCCTCGTTGATCTGCTTAATCATGTCGTCCAGGCCGACGAAATCGGCTCCGGAGCGCTCAGCCTCAGTGGCCTTTTCGCCCTGGGCAAAGACCAGCACCTTCACCGACTTGCCAGTGCCCGCGGGCAGACCGGCGGTGCCGCGCACCATCTGGTCGGCGTGGCGGGGGTCAACGCCAAGCTGCATGTGCAACTCGACGGTAGGATCAAACGAAACGTAGTTCAGCTTGCGCAGCAGGTCGATGGCCTCAGACGCCTGATAGAGCTTCTCTTCGTCGACTAGCTTGATCGCTTCTCGATACTTCTTGCCATGTTTTGGCATGCGAATCTGCCCTCCTTGTGGCTCGTGGTCCGCAGTGACTGATGGGCGGATAGAATCCGTGAACTCCGGTTCTGTCTCTAAAAACGTGTGTGACGCGACGTAGGGTTCGGCGCTAGCCCGGCTGGCACACGCTGGCACACTGTGGCGCGACACGCCAATGTATGTGCTGGCGCGCGGTTACGCTGGTGCGCGGCAACGCGCCAATACGCCGGGAACGCGCGCATCTGCTCGGGACGATGTACGCGACCTTATGCGACGGTGATCCCCATCGAGCGCGCCGTGCCCGCGATGATGCGCTCAGCGGCCTCGATGTTATTAGCATTGAGGTCCTTCATCTTCATCTCGGCGATCTCGCGCAGCTGCTTCTTAGTGATTTGGCCCGCGGTGGCCTTCGACGGGGTCGAGGCGCCCTTATCCACGCCCGCCGCCTTTTTGATCAGGTCGGTAGCTGGTGGGGTTTTGGTAATGAAGGTGAAGGAGCGGTCTTCGTAGACCGTGATCTCGGCAGGGATGATGTTGCCTACCTGATTCGCGGTGCGCTCGTTATATTCCTTCACGAATCCCATGATGTTGATGCCATGCTGGCCGAGTGCCGGACCAACTGGCTGCGCGGGCGTTGCCTTGCCCGCTGGAAGCTGCAGTGTGAGCACTGCCTTGACGCGCTTGGACATTCTTGCTCCTTTGAGGTCACCGGGCGATGCAGGCTCCAGATTCGAAGCCACAGGCCATCGCGGCCTGAACCCTTCCTCGAAATGGCGCGCGCCATTCTGTAGCTACGGTAGCTACGGCGTCGCGCCCGTTGAAACGTCGATACAACAACGCTGTATCAAGCATACCGCGCAGATGCGGTCGCCGTCACATCTTCTCGACTTCCAGGAAATCGAGCTGCACCGGCGTCTCGCGTCCGAAGAAGGAGACGAGCACCGTCACCTTATTGCGTTCTTCGTGAATCTCGCTGACCGTGCCGATGAACTCACTGAACGGCCCACTGATGACCTTGACCGGCTGGCCGATCTTGTACTCGATCTTGGTCTTTGGCTTGGTCTCCGCGCCAGCGGCGGGTGCGCGCAGAATGTAGCGCAACTCGCTCTCCGGCACGGGAACCGGCTCGGTGCCCATGCCGCCGACGAAGCCCGTGACGCCTGGTGTATTGCGCACCGCGTGCCACGTCACCTCATCCAGCACCATGTCTACCAGCACGTACCCCGGATAAATCTTGTGGGTGACTGTCCGCCGTTGCCCGTTCTTGATCTCGATCACTTCTTCCGTCGGCACAACCACGCGGAAGATGCGCTCTTGAAGCTGCATCGAGATGATGCGCGCCTCGATGTGCGTCTTGACCTTGTTCTCGTACCCGGAGTACGTGTGGATTGCATACCAGTGACGCCCCGGAATTTCGGGTTCGGGCGGCGAAACCTGTTCGCCATCCTCCAGGGGTTCCTGCTCCTGCGAATCCATCTTGTTGTCCTCCATCGTGATGACACGGCACGGAACGACCGCACCAGGCGTCACACTGGGCTGCCTTGAATCGGAACGTTGGCACTCTGAAACGTAGGCCCGCGTGATTGCCCTACTGGGCGACCATGGCCCTCATTGCCATCAAGCGCGCGTGACTGGGCATATTCCGCGCGAAACGGCGCCGTCTACTTGCCGGCGCCCTTGCTGACAACCCAGGTGAGCAGATGGGTCAGGCCGATATCAGCGGCGGCGAGAATGAGCGCGATGAGGGCAGACATGGCAATGACGACGAGGGTCCAGTTCCAGGCTTCATTCCATGTGGGCCACGTTACTTTGCGCAATTCGATATACGATTCCGCGATGAAGCGCGTGATGGGATTGCCAAGCGTCCAGGCTGGCACGGTATAAGTGCGCAGCGCCGCCCGGTCCGCGTTGGAAGAGAGCGAGCGCTCGCTGGCAAATACCGCGGGCAGCGCACTCTCTTCGGCGGATTCTTCCTGCTCAGCGGGCAAATCCGCGTCGTCGTCCATCATAGTGTCCTCAGCGGGATCAATCTCTTCCTCGCGCACCGCCTCATCGCCAGCCGGGGCCGAAGCCGAGGCAGATGATGCGCGTGCGGCACGGCTGCGGGCCGCCAGGCGTCTGTCCTTACTGGTAGTTGCCTTTGCCAAGGTGAGTTTCTCCTGTTGCGAGGGTTGCCTCAAATGCGCGTGGGCATGACCGCTCTCCAGCCTGCCTACCGTTCACGCTCTCGTCGTCCAGTTACTTCGACTTACTTCGTCTCGCGATGCGGGCGCTGGCATCGGCAGCGCGGACAGAACTTCCGCAGCTCCATGCGCTCCGGATCATTTTTCTTATTCTTCGTCGTGATATAGTTCCGCTCTTTGCACTCAGTGCAGGCAAGCGTCACCAGAATGCGATTTTCTTTACCTTTGGCCGCCATGCGTCCCCTGTCCTCCAGCCTTCTCTAGCGTGGCCGCGCCGACCGGGCGTTCATTCGTGTGCTCATCTGTAGACTGGCTCTGAAGCCATGTACAGACAGTCTGGCGCATACCACTCCAGGCTATTGTATACCATTCCCTGAATGACTGTCTAGCATTGACAAAATAGATACCAACTCCGGCCAGCGCGCAACGTTGCTGGAACGGAATACGCTCCTGACCGACATGCAGCCGATCAGGAGCGTTGCGCCGCGCAACCTGCGAACAGAGAGGTTACTCGGTAATTTTGGTAACGGCGCCCGCGCCGACGGTGTGGCCACCCTCACGGATAGCGAAACGGGAGCCCTCCTCGAGCGCCACCGGGGCCAACAACTCGACCGTCATCGTCACGTTGTCCCCCGGAATCACCATCTCCACCCCCTCGGGCAGCCCAATCGCTCCGGTCACATCGGTCGTGCGAATGTAGAACTGCGGCCGGTAGCCATTGAAGAACGGCGTATGCCGTCCCCCCTCCTCCTTGGACAAGACGTAGACCTGGGCCGCAAACTTCTTATGCGGCTTGATCGACCCCGGTTTGGCCAGCACCTGCCCGCGCTCGATCTCGGCCCGCTCTACCCCCCGCAACAGACAGCCGACGTTGTCGCCCGCCTCGCCCTGGTCGAGCGTCTTCTGGAACATCTCGACGCCGGTCACCGTCACCGCCCGCGGCGCCTCGGTGAAGCCGACGATCTCGATCGTGTCGCCCACCTTGACGATGCCGCGCTCGATCCGTCCCGTCACCACCGTGCCGCGCCCCTTGATCGAGAAGACATCCTCGACCGGCATCAAATACGGCTGGTCAATCGGGCGCGGCGGCGTCGGAATGTAGTCGTCGACCGCGTCCATCAGCGCCCAGATCGGCGCCGCATCCGGGTCCTCACGCGACAGGTTGCCGCTCGACTCCAGCGCCTTCAAGGCTGAGCCGCGAATCACCGGCACGTCGTCGCCAGGGAACTGGTTCTTGCTCAAAAGCTCGCGGACCTCGAGCTCGACGAGTTCGAGCAACTCTTCGTCCTCGAGCATGTCGACTTTGTTGAGGAAGACCACCATCGCCGGCACCTCGACCTGGCGCGCCAACAAGATGTGCTCACGCGTCTGCGGCATCGGGCCGTCGGGCGCCGAGACCACCAGGATGGCGCCGTCCATCTGCGCCGCGCCGGTGATCATGTTCTTCACGTAGTCGGCGTGACCGGGCATGTCCACGTGCGCGTAATGCCTGGTCGCGGTCTCGTACTCGACGTGGGCGATGTTGATGGTGATCCCCCGCTGCCGCTCCTCAGGAGCCTTGTCGATCATGTCGAACGGCGTGTACGCCGACTCCGGATCCGCATCGTGCAGCACCTTGGTGATCGCCGCCGTCAACGTCGTCTTGCCGTGGTCAATGTGCCCGATCGTCCCCACATTCACATGCGGCTTCGTCCGCACAAACTTCTGCTTCGCCATGATCTTCTATCTCCTGAAATCCCCACCAGACGCACCGCACTGAACGGTTTCGCGACAGCCCGTCTGGTGGGTTTACCGTCGCTCGCACTCCACACGCTACACTAGGCGCGAGGCTTGGCCGCGCGACCCGACTTGCTCTTGATCTCCTCGGCGAGGCTCTTCGGCACTTCTTGATAGTGCGAGAACTCCATCGTATAGGATGCGCGTCCGCTGGTCATTGACCGCAGATCGTTGACATAGCCGAACATCTCCGCCAACGGCACGTGCGCTCGCAGCACCTGCGAGCCGCCACGCTCTTCCGAGCCGTTGATCTGGCCGCGGCGGCGATTGATATCACCCAATACATCGCCGAAGAAATCAGGCGACGTCGTCACCTCGACACTCATGATCGGCTCGAGGAGCACCGGACCCGCCTTTTCGGCGGCATTGCGGAAACCCATCGAACCAGCGGTTTTGAAGGCCATTTCCGACGAGTCTACCTCGTGGTAAGAGCCGTCGTAGAGGGTCGCGCGCACGTCCACCATCGGATAACCCGCGACGACGCCGTTCTCCAGCGTCTCGCGAATGCCCTCTTCCGTCGGCTTGACATATTCACGCGGCACCACGCCGCCGACGATGCCGTTGACGAACTCGAAGCCCTTGCCGCGTTCCAGCGGCTCAACCCGAATCCAGACATCACCGAACTGGCCACGGCCACCAGACTGGCGGACGAAGCGGCCCTGCGCCTGCGCCTGCTTCGTGATCGTCTCACGATAGGCGACCTGTGGCCGACCGACGTTCGCCTCGACCTTGAACTCGCGCGACATGCGATCCACGATGACATCCAGGTGCAGTTCGCCCATGCCCGCGATGATTGTCTGGCCGGAGTCCTGATCAGTATGGACGCGGAACGTCGGATCCTCTTCCGCCAGGCGCTGCAGGGCAATGCCCATCTTATCCTGGTCAGCCTTGGTCTTCGGCTCGATGGCGATCTCGATGACCGGTGTCGGGAAGACGATATTCTCCATGAGCACCGGGTTATCCTGCGTGCAGAGCGTATCGCCCGTGAAGGTATTCTTCAGACCGACAGCAGCGCAGATATCGCCCGCGTAAATGCGGGTAATGTCTTCGCGATGGTTCGCGTGCATCTGCAAGAGACGCCCGAACCGCTCCTTCTGGCCCTTGGTCGCGTTGTACGCGTAGGAGCCAGCCGAGAGTGTGCCTGAATACACGCGGAAGTACGTCAACCGGCCAACAAATGGGTCGGAGACGATCTTGAAGGCCAGCGCGGCGAAGTCGCCGTCGTCAGAGACGACGAGCTGCGTCTCTTCGCCCGTGTTGAGCGAGGTGACTACCGGCGCGGGGATCTCCAGCGGCGACGGCAGGAAGTGGACGACCGCGTCGAGCATCGCCTGCACACCCTTGTTCTTGAGCGCGGTGCCACAGAGCACTGGAATGAGTTTCCCCGCGATTGTCGCCTGACGCAGCGCGGCACGCAGCTCATCCTCGCCGATTTCCTCGCCCTCAAGATACTTGAGCGTCAACGCTTCGTCGGTCTCCGCGACCTTCTCGATCATCGTCTCACGATGCTTGCGCGCCTCATCTGCCAGCGCCGCGGGAATCACAGTCGCCTCGGAGGTGGTGCCCAGATCATCGGTGAAGATGACCGCCTGGTTGGCGATGAGGTCGATGTGACCCTTGTATTCGCTCTCGCGGCCAATCGGAATCTGTATCGGCACGGGCTTCGCATTGAGGCGGTCGGTGATCATCCCGACGGTCCGCCAGAAGTCGGCGCCAATACGGTCCATCTTGTTCACGAAGCAGATGCGGGGCACGTGATACTTATCAGCCTGGCGCCACACCGTTTCGGATTGCGGCTCCACGCCCGCGACAGCGTCGAAGACCACGACGCCACCATCCAGCACACGCAACGACCGCTCAACTTCAACGGTAAAGTCTACGTGTCCGGGGGTGTCGATGATATTGATGCGATGCCCCAGCCAAAAGCACGTCGTCGCGGCAGACGTAATCGTGATGCCGCGTTCCTGCTCCTGAGGCATCCAGTCCATCGTCGCGGCGCCCTCGTGAACCTCGCCGATCCGGTGAATCTTCTTGGTATAGAAGAGAATGCGCTCTGTGGTTGTCGTCTTCCCTGCGTCGATGTGCGCGATAATACCAATATTGCGCGTTTTTTCGAGGGGATACTCTCTAGCCATGGCTCCTCGACCGCTTCCCTAGAAGCGGTAGCTGGCGAAAGCTCTGTTCGATTCCGCCATCTTATGGGTTTCGTCACGTTTGCGAATAGTTGCGCCCTGTCCGGCGGCGGCGTCCATCAACTCGGCAGCCAGCTTCTCGGCCATCGAGTGGCCGCCAGCACGATTGCGGGCGGAATTGATGAGCCAGCGCATAGCCAGCGCGGTTTTGCGCTCGCCGCGAATCTCGACCGGCACCTGATAGGTCGCGCCACCAACACGCCGAGGCTTGACCTCGATCACGGGTGTCGCCGCCCGCAGCGCCTGCTCGAAGACCTCGACGGGGCTGCGCTTGGCGCGCTCCTCGACGATGTCGAGCGCCTCATAGATAATGTGCTCGGCGATGCTGCGCTTGCCGCTCCACATCAGGCGTCCAATCATGCGCGTGATGTTGCGATTGTTGAATTTTGGGTCCGGTAGCACGACCCGATGCTGAACCTTCGTTCGTCGAGGCATGTGCTCGATTCCTCCTCCAGAACGCCAGACAACGCGAAGGGCGCCCGAGACATAACGCCTCGGCGCCCCACTCGTCGGACGCCTTTCCGTCGCCTGCCACTGCCGCCTCAACAGGAGGTTTTCGTGACCGGTGTGTGGCGAGAAACATGCTCACCACACGCGGAGAACATCCAACATCGCTGGCGCGACCTGCGCAACCAGCCGTGGTATTTGCCGACCTGACAATCCTGTTTGCGCACCCTGCGCAGAACGTACAGAACCATCGGTTTCGGCCAGAAACAAAGTATTCTTAAAATAAGACAGACGCGCGCCGCTACTTGCCCTTCGGGCGTTTCGCACCGTACTTCGAGCGTCCCTGACGCCGCTTCTCGACGCCCTGGCTATCCAGCGTGCCGCGCACGATATGATAGCGGACACTCGGCAGGTCCTTCACGCGGCCGCCTCGAATCAGCACAACAGAGTGCTCCTGCAGGTTGTGGCCCTCGCCCGGAATGTAGGCGGTGACCTCATACCCATTCGTCAGACGGACGCGAGCAATCTTGCGCAGAGCCGAGTTCGGCTTCTTCGGCGTCATCGTACGCACCTGCGAGCAGACGCCACGCTTCTGTGGCGCGCCACGCATCCGCTGCGTGCGATTCTTGAGCGCGTTGAAGGAGAACTGCAGCGCGGGCGCCTTGCTCTTGCGAACCTTCTTGCTCCGGCCCTTGCGCACCAACTGATTGATCGTCGGCAAGGGATACTCCTAACTTCAGCTACTTGCCAGCCAGGCATACTTGATCGTCATCACGCCGTGCACGGCATGCAGGGATGATAAACAAGCACACCTGGCGCACAATATGAAATATTATCACTCCTCGGGTGAGGTGTCAACTAGACCAAGCTCGCCGCCCAGGTCGCCGTTGAACCCGCCATCGGAATCATCGGGCAAGTGGTGGCCATCATCCAGATCGCCACCCATGCCCAGCGTACCTAGCCCAGACGTCGTCATCGCCGCGGCCAGCCGCTCGGCACGCTGCTTCTCGCGCAGTTGCTTGCGCTGCTCGAGGCCCGTGCCCGCCGGAATCAGCTTGCCGATGATGACGTTCTCCTTCAGGCCGCGCAGATGATCGGTCGCGCCAGTGATGGCCGCCTCCGTCAGCACGCGCGTCGTCTCCTGGAAGGATGCCGCCGCCAGGAAGCTCTCCGTATTCAGCGACGCCTTGGTGACACCCAGCAGCACCGTCTGCGCAGTCGCAGGCTCGCCGCCCTCGGCCAGCACCCGGGCGTTCGCTTCCTCGTAGGTGAAACGATCTACCAGGTCGTTTGGCAGCATCTCGGTATCGCCTGGATCGTCGATGCGCACCCGCCGAAGCATCTGGCGCACGATGATCTCGATATGTTTGTCGTTGATGTAGACGCCGGTCGAGCGGTAGACCTTCTGGACCTCTTTGACGAGGTACAGGTGCACCGCCTCGCGCCCCTGAATCCGCAGGACATCCTGTGGATCGATCAGGCCACTCGTCAGCGCCTGGCCCGCGCGCACCGAGTCGCCGTCTTTCACCTGAATATTCGTGGCCGCCGGCACCGCGTACTCGCGCTCGTCGCGCGCCTCGAAGTGCACCACGATCTTGTTCTTCTCCAGCGTCACTTTGCCACCAGTGCGCGATACCACCGGCTCCGCAGTGTGCGACCGCTTTGCTGGCGGCTGGGCCAACGCCTCGCCTTCCTTCACGTCGGCGCCATCACTGACGAGCACCTCGCTCCCCTTCGGCAGCAGATACTCGTCGGCGAATTTTTCGGAGTTGACGATACGCAGCTTGCGGGCGCCGTTATCTTCTGTGTGAAGCTCCGACACGCCGTCAATCTCGCTGACGATGGCCTTATCTTTCGGCACGCGCGACTCGAAGAGTTCCTCGACGCGCGGCAGACCCTGCGTGATGTCGTCCGTCGCACCCGCGATACCGCCCGTATGGAAGGTACGCATCGTCAACTGCGTGCCCGGCTCACCGATGGACTGCGCCGCGATAATGCCTACCGCGTCGCCGATATCCACCAGCCGACCAGCCGCCAGATTGCGGCCATAGCACAGACGGCAAACACCATACGGCGCGAGACAACCAAGCACTGAGCGGCAATAGACCTCTTTGACACCCGCGGCAATCATCTTGTCGACGATGTCTTCTTCCAGTTCGGTGCCGACCGGATACTGCTCGAAGCCCGGTACAACCGCCACCAGCGTGCGCCCGGTCAGGCGTGCCCGGAACGGCTCACTCATATCCTTGCTGTCTGCCTCGGTGATCCAGATGCCATCGGTCGTGCCACAGTCGTCGGTGAGCACGATGACATCCTGAGCCACGTCAATCAGACGGCGCGTCAGATAGCCAGACTCCGCGGTACGCAGGGCGGTATCAGCCAGACCCTTACGGGCGCCGTGGCTGGAGATAAAGTACTCCATCACGTTCAGGCCGTCGCGGAAGTTGCCGCGCACCGGAATCTCCATAATGCGTCCCGAAGGATCAGCCATCAGGCCGCGCATGCCCGAAAGCTGGCGGATCTGCTGGAACTTCGCCTTGGTGGCGCCGGAGTTCGCAATCGTATAAATCGGCCCGAAAGGATCGAGCACCTTCTGCACGAGCTTCTGAATCTCGTCGGTGGCGTCGTTCCAGATCTTGACCGCCTGGCGATAACGCTCCTGATCGGTGATCAGACCATCGCGGAAGTCATCTTCGAGCTGGGTGATCTTCGCATCCGCCGCCTTCAGAATGTCTTCCCGCTCGACAGGCACCGGCACATCACTGATGGCGATGCTCTGGCCGCCCTGCGTGGCGTAGGTGAAACCGAGCCGCTTGATGTCGTCGGCCAGCTTCGCCGTCGCCGAGCGCCCATAATACTTGAAGCACTCGCCGACAATCTGCCGCAGATTTTCCTTCTTCATCGCATAGTTCTTGAAGCGAATGCCCTCAGGAAGCACGTCGTTGAAGATGATACGGCCAACGGTCGTCTCGACCAACTGGGTCGACGCGAGCGGCTCGCTCACGCCGGGCTCGTTGAAGAGCTTTTCGGCTGACAGGCGCACCTTGATGCGCGCGTGCAGCGCAATAACCTTGGAATCGTAGGCCAGCAGCGCCTCGGTCGCGTCGGTGAAGACACGCCCTTCGCCATGCAGTCCAACCCGGTCCATCGTCAGGTAGTACGAGCCAAGCACCATCTCCTGCGAGGCGCCAATCGTCGGCTCGCCGGTGGCTGGCGTCAGGATGTTGTGCGACGAGAGCATCAGCGTGCGTGCCTCGTCCTGCGCGCGCTCCGAAAGCGGCACATGTACGGCCATCTGGTCGCCGTCGAAGTCCGCGTTGAACGAGGAGCACACCAGCGGGTGAAGCTGGATGGCGTTGCCCTCGATCAGCACAGCCTCGAACGCCTGAATGCCCAGGCGGTGCAGCGTCGGCGCACGGTTCAGC
>DAHUXT010000071.1 GCA_027307065.1 Ktedonobacteria bacterium | reverse complement strand
ATCGTCGCGGCAAACCACGGCGACAGGCCCGCCCCACCGGTCTACTGGCCCCGCGCATCGTTCGCGGAGTTACGCGCGATTCGTGGCGATGAAGGCGGCCGTTCGCTGTTGATGCGGTCGGTGGAGACGGTGCGGCTCGTCCCAATGGCGCGTGCCGACGAGACGCTCGACGTTGACGCGCCAGAAGACTATCAGCGTATCCAGCGGACGGACTACTCTTCGACCGGGAACGGCTGAGCCGCCCGCCATGCCGCCAGGTCGGCGTCGTCGGCCTCAGGAATCCACGAACGCAACACCCGCGCATCGCGTCCAATCAGCGTATGCGGACCAATCGTCGCGGGCAGCACCGTCGTCGCGCCGCGCGCGAGTGCCACCGTTCCAGCGGCGGAGTCGATCTCACACTGGCCATCGAGCACTGTGACGATCTGACAACTCGTCGGTCGCACCGTGCCTGCCAGTTCGCCCTCCAGCGCCAACTCTTCCAGCATAAAATAGTGACAGCCGACCAACACCCGCCGCGACCCACGGATCAGCGGCGTCACCCGCTCGAACGTCTGTGGCACATACCGCATCACCGCCAGCCCCTGCTCCACATGCAGAGCGCGTGGGCGGCCATCGGCCTGCAATCTGCCGTAATCATACAGGCGATACGTGATGTCGGAGTATTCCTGGAGCTCGTAGAGCGCGACGCCCGCGCAGATCGCGTGGACGGTACCCGCTGGCACAAATATGACATCGCCGGGGCGCACTTCGACACTATGGAGCATCTCTTCGAGTGTGTTGTTGGCGATAGCCTGTCGCACCTCATCGTGGGTCGTCTCATGCCGCAACCCGTAGACCACGCGCGCTCCCCACTCGGTGTGCAGAATGTACCAGACTTCTGTCTTGCCGAGTTGGCCGCCCTCGTGCGCCGCGGCGTATTCGTCGTTGGGGTGAACCTGCACCGAAAGATCCGCCCGCGCATCGAGGAACTTGGTCAGCAAGGGAAATCGCTCGCCGAACACGGCCTCAGCGCGGGAGCCGATCAGCGCGACGCCGTAGCGTCTGGTGAGGTCGCCAAGCGTCTGGCCAGCATAAGGCGCGTTGGTGGCGACGGCTTCGAGCGCGGTCTCCCACGACTCGCCAATGCGCTTGCCGTGCGGCACATCCTTGCCCGCGATCGCGCGCAGGTTCTCGCCGCCCCAGATGGTCTCGTGCAGGCTGGCCCGCAACTGTATCGGCCCCATGCTCATGCCAGATTACTCCCTGTCTTCCAGACGCGAGCCAACGATCATAACGTTCTCCATGCAAACGCCGCGCCACGGGATAGTATCTCATGACGCGGCGTTATGGCTATTTATAGCAGGAACAATGGGCAGCTTCGTGTTGAAGGCCGGTGCTTCAATTCGCCATTATTGAACGCGATTGAGTAGATCGATTGCCCGCAGAACCGCCTCACGCGACTCTTGTGGCGTTTCGACGCCGAGCGCATCCGACACGTGGCACTTCAAGACTTCGGTCGCCACGCGGTCCATAGCGGCGCGGGCTGCCAGAATCTGCGTCACCACCTGCTCGCAGGACTTTCCTTCCCCAAGCATATTGATGATGCCGCGAATCTGCCCCTCGATCCGTCTCAAGCGCAACTGCATGTCATTTTCGGTCTTTGCCGGCAACGTTGCCATTGGTCATCCACCCATCCCCAAGCCGCAATTAGGCGTGAGAGCTCACACCGTCCAGATGGCGCTTGAGCACTTCACCCGGAACCAGTCCAACTACACGATCAACCTCTTTGCCACCCCGGAAGATAATCATCGTCGGAATGCCTTGAATCCCAAGGCGAATCTGCGTCTGTGGATTCTCGTCGGTATCCATCTTCGCGAATGTGACCTTGCCGGCGTATTCGCCCGCAAGCTTCTCAAACGTCGGGGCCATCCGCAAACACGGCGTGCACCAGGGCGCCCAGAAATCAACGATAACCGGCTTATCCGCCTGAAGAACCTGCTCCCCAAAATTCTTATCTGTTACAGTGACATAAGCGCCTGACATAGTATGAAAGCCTCCTGTGCGAAAGCACCCACTGTGCCGCATATAGTACCCTACGGGGGTACCGTATACATGATAACACCGAGACAACTGCTCCGTCAAGCCGAGCCTCACCACGCAGCGTGCTGGTTGCCCTGTGCACACGGTGCTATCATGAAGGATGCGCGACGCGTGAACTGGATGTCTCGGTTTGTCTCATTATGCTATTTATGCTATCGGAGCACACACTATGCCACTTCCCGACGGCGTCATCTACATGGATCACGCGGCGACCACACCCGTTGATCCGGTCGTTTTGGACGCAATGCTGCCATACTTCACCGAGCGGTTCGGCAACCCCAGCAGCGTCTATCGCCTGGGCCGCCAGAGTCTGGATGCGCTGGAGACCGCGCACGAAACCGTGGCGCGGGTACTCGGCTGTCGACCTGTGGAAATCGTCTTCACGGGGGGCGGCTCGGAGGCCGACAACCTGGCGATCAAGGGGATCGCTTACGCCAAGCGGCGGCGTGGCAACCACATCATCACTACCGCCATCGAGCATCACGCGGTGCTGCACACCTGCGAGCAACTGGAGCGCGAGGGGTATCGCGTCACCTATCTCCCCGTGGACGTATCAGGCCTGGTGCAGCCAGATGACGTCGCGGCGGCGATCAACGATGAGACGGCACTCGTGACGATGATGTACGCCAACAACGAGGTGGGGACCATCCAACCCATTGCCGAGATTGGGCGCATTTGCCGCGAGCGGCGCGTGCCGTTCCATACCGACGCGGTGCAGGCGGGCGGACTGCTGGACCTCGACGTGAATACGCTCGGCGTTGACCTGCTCTCGCTTTCCGCGCACAAGTTCTACGGACCCAAGGGCGTCGGCGTACTCTACGTGCGCCAGGGAACCCGCATCCAGCCGCAGATTCTAGGCGGCTCGCAGGAGCGCAATCGCCGCGCAGGCACCGAAAACGTGCCAGGGGCTGTGGGCGCCGCCATCGCGCTCGAACAGGCACAGAGCACGCGCGGGCAAGAATCCGCCCGGCTAACCGCGCTGCGCGACCGGCTGATCGATGCCATTGTGCGCATCCCGGATACCCAGCTTACTGGAGATCGCGAGCGACGGCTGGCGAACAACGCGAGCTTCGCATTCGCGGGCGTCGAAGGTGAATCATTGCTGCTCAATCTCGATCTGATTGGCGTGGCAGCGTCGAGTGGCAGCGCCTGCACGACGGGCAGCGTCGAACCATCCCACGTGCTGACGGCGATGGGTATTTCGGAGAGTGCGGCACGGGGGCATCTGCGGCTGACGCTCGGCCACAGCACCACCGACGCCGATGTGGACTTCGTGCTCGAACACCTGCCAGCCATCGTCGAGAAGTTACGGGCGCTCTCCACGCGTCCAGTGTAGTCCCCAGCATTGCGCCAGCGCACGCGAGTGTGCAGCACCGCGAGGAGGAGATGATGAGCTACAATCCACCACCAGATAACTACGGCCAGCAGCCCTACCAGCCGCAGTATCAGCAGCCATACGCCCCGCCACCCATGCAGCCACAGACGGGTGGCCCCACCCAGGGCTATGACTGGACCGTCGCGCTCGTCCTCTCGATTCTGGTTGGCGAGCTTGGGGTAGACCGCTTTTACACCGGGAGCATCACGCTCGGCATCCTCAAGCTGCTGACGTTCGGCGGCTGCGGTATCTGGTGGATCATCGACATCATCCTGATCGTCACCGGGTCGTACAAAGACGCGTATGGGCGCCCGCTGGTTCGCAAACTCTGAGCGCGCGATTTGTAGCGAAGAGCAACTATTCGAACCGAGTCGAAGTGTGAGCCGCTGCCCTGCGACGATGGCTTCAAGCGCATCCAGCCGGGGCGCGGAAGGTGCCAGCAAGCATCACTTGGCCCTACTTCATGCCCTCCTGGCAACCTTCGCTGAAGCGACCGCATCATACGCAACCTACCCCGCTCTCTGAGCGAGGGGAATGGAAGACGTTCCAGTTCTACTCCAACTCGACGACTGGCAGGCCGTGGACGCCGAGAATGGTGGAGATTTCGCTGCCGTGATGGATGTCATGTTCGAGCACACCCCAGATGATCTGCTGGCGCGAAACTGCGGGTCTCACTTCTCCAGAACGGGCCGCCGCATCCAACCACATCTGGGCGAATGGCTGGAGCGCAGGCTCAACCAGTTGCGCGTGATGCACACGTTCCGCCTGATCCAGAGGCGGGAAGACCGCGAAAAGATCGGCAGGGGCCAGGCGGGCAAGCGTCTCCTCGATCATCTGCCAGGTCTTCTCCAGTCCGGCAACCAGTTCTGCCGCCGGGTGGAGGGGATCAACGTCCGCCTCACAGACGCCCAGAGCCCATAATTCGAAGGGAGTCAGATCGGCGCCCCCCTCGCCCATCCGTGCGTGGAACCACCAGGCGCGATTGGCGACAATATGCGTCGCGTACATCCCAATCGACCAGTGATGCGGCGTGTTGCGCAAGATAAGCTGCTCGCTAGTGAGGGGTGCGATGGCCGCGACAAGGCGCTGCTGGTAGATTCCCCAACCCGCATAGAAGGGGAGAAGTGATAGCTGCTGTTCCGTCATCAGAGGTATTCCTTGCTCTTTTCGCTGCTGGAGAGAACACACGGCACGATCGTCTCGTCTTGCCTCGTCTCCTCTTGCATCCAAGCATACCCAACATCCATGCGGCGATATCTGCAGAATTCTGACAAACATCTTGGTCGTGCATCCATCACATGCAAAGGAGTAACATAGGCAACGTAGGAGCAGCACATACCATCGGGTGGTGTCATAGCCATCGCTGTAGGCGGTATAGGGGGTAAGGATGAAGCCACGTATCCATGTGATCACCCTAGCAGTCAGCGACCTCAATCGTGCACTTGCGTTCTACCGCGACGGTTTGGGGCTGGAGTCAGAGGGTGTCATCGGCACCGAGTTTGCTGGCGACGAGACCACCGCAGCAGGGGCGACTGCGACGTTCAACCTGCACGGCGGGCTTATTCTCGCCTTATACCCGCGCACCGAACTGGCGAAGGACGCGACTATCCCTTTCGGACCACCCAAAGTCGGCGAGTTCAGCATCGGCCACGCCGTTGCCAGTAAGGCCGCTGTGGATGCGTTGCTCGCGCAGGCCGCTGCAGCTGGTGCGACCCTGACCGATCGGCCCCACGACCGCCCTTGGGGCATATATTCCGGCTACTTCCGTGACCTCGATGGCCACCTATGGGAGATCGTCTGGAATCCTGAGCTTGAGGATATCTAAAGGTATCTCAGCGGTACATATGCCCCGTTGACATGAGACAGAAAGAGGAGAAGAGGCAGGGAGAACATACATCCAGGGAGAACATACATCCAGGGACACTCCAGATGCACCACACAGCACCTCATGAGGTTCGCCATCGCGGGCGAGCCACAAGCAAGCGGACATGGCCAGTTCGATCAGCGCCTCTCTCAGCGTCCCACTGGTTTGCACGTTGCGCGGATAATCCTTGTTCATTTTTCATCCGACGGTATCGATTGGCGAGGCGAGCAGCCTGTTGACGGGTATGGCACAATAGAAGCCGTATGGGCACATGAACCAACTCGACGTTTATTCCCTCACAACAACAGGAGAACGCGACCATGGGCAACTACGACCAACAGCAGTACGCTCCGCCGCCGATGCAGGGGCAGCCGGGCGGCAATGCCGCGGGATACGATTGGACCACAACGCTGCTGCTCGCGATCTTTCTCGGATCGTTCGGCGTCGACCGCTTCTATACGGGCAACATGACGCTGGGCATCATCAAGCTCATTACCCTTGGCGGCTGCGGTGTCTGGACTATCATCGACATCATTCTGGTGGCGATGGGCACGTATAAAGACGGTCAGGGACGCCTGCTCGTTCGCAAGGTGTGAGCGGAGCATAGGATGTGAGACTTTGACTCGACTTGCTGGGCCGCCAGTCTGGCATGACAGCCTCCTGAGCGCGGGCACGACATGGGGGAAGGTGGGGTGTTACCTCATTCTTCCCCTTGTTTTCTGGCTGGTTCCTACTGCTCGCATCGAGGCTGGCCCTTCGCTCTGCCTCATCCGGCGTATCTTCGGCGTTCCATGCCCCGGTTGCGGAATGACACGCGCGCTCTCCTGCGCTGTCCACGGACATCCCCGCCGCGCCATCGCCTATAACAACCGCGTGATTATCGTGCTGCCGCTGCTGGCGTGGGCCTGGGCGCGCGGACTTCGCCAGGAATGGCGCTCACTCCAGGCAGCCCGCGCATCCACCAGCGAGGCTATTCGCTGATGCCAAAGGCCACGCCATCCAGCGGACCGTAGGTCGTCAGCACATGGTTTTCGGTGCAGGGGAAGCGATCAAGCACCCGCCGCACGTCGGCCACTGTCACGGCCTCGATCTCGTCGATCTCATCTTGAATCGAGCGCACCTCGGACTTCGCCGCCCAGGTGTACGCCAGATCTTGCATCCGGCTGAAGGCGGAGTCGCCATCCAACACGGTGCGGCTCACTAGCTTGTCTTTGGCGCGGCGCAGCTCATCCTCGTGAATGCCATCAGTCTGCAGGCTCTTCAGTTCGGCGCGCAGCAACTCCAGCACGCCAGGCGCGTGATCGGGCGTCGTACTGATAAACGCGACCGCCATGCCCGTGCCGTCCATCGGCGAGAGCGAGGCCGATGCCGTCTCCGCCAGTCCCTTTTGGTAGATGTTCCAGAACAGGCGCGAACCTGTGCCATCGCCAAGCACCATCATCGCCAGGTAGGCGGCGTAGAGGTCATCGTCCTGCACGCTGACGCTCGGCCACGCCAGTAGCGCAATCTGTTGCTTCTGCTGCGGCTTGACGATGATCGTGTTTGCCGCCTGCGGGGTGAAGGGCGACGCCTCGCGACCCATCTCGCCCAACTGCCACGCGCCACACTTTTCCGCCGCCAGCGCTCGCAATTGCTCCCACTCGAAGTTGCCCGCCACCGCCAGTATCAGGTTATTGGCGGCGTAGCGGCGACCGGCATAGGCGCGCATCTGCTCCACCGCAAGGTTGCTGATGCTTTCACGCGTGCCCAACACATCATGGCCGAGCGAATTGCCGGTGAAGTAGCTCTGCATCAGCCGGCGATACGCCTGACCAGTCGGCACATCCTCCGAACGCGCGATCTCTTCGAGGATCACATTGCGTTCGAGATTGAAGTCCGTCTCGTCGAGCCGGGGACGCATCATATCGCTGAGCAGATCGATGGCGTCGGGTAGGTATTCGCGCAGGATGCGGGCGTAATAGACCGTCTGCTCAAGCGAGGTGAATGCGTTGAACTCCGCGCCCATGCGGTTGAAGTCGAGCGTAATCTGCTCGGTGTCGCGATGCGCCGTGCCCTTGAAGACCATGTGCTCCAGGAAGTGCGAAACGCCGTAGATCGCGGGATCATGTTCGTCGCGGGCGCCTGTGCGGGCGAAAAAGCAGACCGAGACGGACTCCAAATCGGGCATACGCTGCCCCAGGAGCTGCAATCCATTTTCCAGCGTCTCCACATAAAAGTTCTCTTCAGCGCGTTCAGGTTGCTGTGTAGGTATCGACATCCGGCTACTCTTTCTCATCGTCAACCACGGCGGAAACATCGCGTGAAACGCTGACGGCGCGCGGCTCAATACCACGGCAGTCAGGACGGCGCGACGCGCAAAGACGCATAAAATCGCGCATTGGGGACTTGGTCCCCCTTGCGTTACTATACAACTCTCAGGTATACTGCCCGCAGGTCGTTGTACCAACTTTGGGAGTAACCCCGTTATGAAAGCTCAGGACCCCTCATTATCGCAGCGTGATCGAACCGAGTACCTGCGCCGCTATCGCATGTGCGGCGGATTCCACCTCGCGACCTGCTACCCCTGATGGCCTTGAGTGCTGCCGTGTCATGGTGTTTCGCATCTCACGCTTGAGCATTGCACGAGTCACGCCGCCGAGCCCGTATGGCTCTCCTCGCGGTAGTGCCACTGCATAGCAGACACGGATAATGACCCTTGTACCTGTCGTATCGCTACTCTGTGCCCGGACCCTATTGATGCAGTCCGCGCCGGGATAGCCCAGTGAATCTTTCGCAGCACATCAAGGCATTGTTGCACTGCGGCGCGTGTTCCGCCATGAAGATTGTACCCGGCACGCAGGACGGGTCGCGGAGGCGCATTTTCCGGATATCCGGAGTCTCTCAGCAGACTGCTCTGGATGCGGCTACCCATACCATTTGGGCCGCTTGCCTCCAGCCGATATGCCATAGCTCGAAACGCGAACGTGGCATCCTGGCGACGACGAGCAGCGCATGAAGTCATCGCGGTAACGCGTGAGAGAGCGCTTGATGCTCCCACATTGGAGCGGAGCATCACACGGCAATTGCTGACCGTCACACCTGCACACACAGGGGAGTATATGAGTACCCAGCAAGATTCTAAGATTTCTCACGCCATCGCGACGTCACGCAAGTATCTCGACATCATTCACAGCAAGAGCCTCGAACGCGCGCAGGCCGAAGAGTTGATTCGCATGACGCTGCGCAACTTCTCCGAGCACTACAATCCTGGCTTCCTGGACTATCGCAAGTCGGTCACTGAGGGCGGCGACTTCGCCGCGGTCGAGTGGAGCGGACGCGGCGCGACTTTTGTCGACGCGCTGGGCCGCACCTATCTCGACGCGCTCGGTGGCTACGGGTTGCTGAGCCTCGGCTGGTCCCACCAGAAGGTGGTAGACGCCGTCAAGGCGCAACTCGATCGCTCGCCGATGCCGACGCAGGAGATGCTCGACTGGCCGCGCGGCATGCTCGCGGACCTGCTCACGTCTATCACGCCTGGCGACCTGCAGTACGCGTTCTTTGTCTCCAGCGGCACCGAGGCTATCGAGGGCGCGATGAAGTTCGCCAAAGCGGCGACGGGCAAGTCGGGCTTCATCGCGGCGGTGCGCGGATTCCACGGCAAGACCGCTGGCAGCCTCAGCCTGATGGGCAAGGCGAAGTTCCGCAAACCCGCGATGCCCTTGCTCAGTAACGTCTATCATGTGCCCTACGGCGACGCGGACGCCATCGAGCAGCAGCTTCATATCGCGCAGGAAGTTGGCAACGACATCGCCGCCGTGGTGATGGAGCCGGTGCAGGGTGAGGCAGGAGCCATCGTCCCGCTGGATGATTTCTGGCCGCGCCTGCGCCAACTCTGCGATGCGTATGGCGTCCTGCTGATCGCCGATGAGGTGCAGACGGGTCTGGGCCGCACAGGCGCGCTCTGGGGCGTGAACCATTGGAATGTCGTGCCAGACATCATCACATCCGCCAAAGCGCTCGGCGGCGGTGTCATGCCAATTGGCGCGTTCATCGCCGGGCCGAAGGTCTGGAAGACGTTCATCGACGACCCATTCTTCCACACCACCACGACCGGTGGCAATCCGCTGGCCTGCGCCGCGGCGATCGCGACGATCAACGTTGTGCTGGAAGAAGATTTGCCGGGTCAGGCAGCCGCCAAAGGCGACTATATGCTGGCGCGGCTGAAGCCAATGGCCGAACGCTACGACTCAATTTATGAGCGCATCACCGGCAAGGGGTTGCTGATCGGGCAGCACTTCCACGATGCCGAGGTGGGCTATAAGGTGGCGTCGGGGCTGTTCCGGCGCGGCGTGCTGATCTCTGGCACGCTCACCAATGCCCAGACCATCCGCATCGAGCCGCCGCTGGTCATCGAGTACGACGAGATAGACGCCATTCTGGATCGGCTGGAAGATACACTCAAGGCGATGAGCGGGGCGCCCGTGACGGGTGATGTCATCCAGTTCCCGGTGGTCGCGCCGGCCGAGCCGGTGGCCACCAATGGGCACAGCCGAGGCAAGGGCAAAGGCCACGCCAAAGCGCACATCACCGCCAAAAGCGGCTCCCGGCACGCGACGCGCAAGGCCGAGCGAGTCCTGAGCGATACAGTCGCCCGGTAGAATACAGCCAATGGCAACCTCTGGCTCCCTCCCTTACACGGGAAGGGGCTGGAGGAGCGGCTACATCTGGGCTACATCTGGGCTACATCTGGTGAAGCGGACGAGCATTCAACGATGCCGCAGCCGCCTCACCAGTTTTCATACACCGACACCTACAGGTACGTCGGAGAAAAGGGTACTCGAGTGCATTGTGTTGTTCTGGGTGGCGGTGGCGCGATGGGGCGCATCACCGTGCGGGCGCTCGCCGAAGATGCGCGGGTGACGCGAGTGACGGTGGCCGATCTGAGCGAAGCAGCGGCGCAACGGACGATCGACTGGCTGGAGCGTGGCCGCGAGAAGGCGGTGGCGGCGGCCTGCGACGTGCGCGACGCCGAAGGGCTGGCGCGGATGCTCAGCGGCTCTGACGTGGTGCTCAACGCGACCGATTACCCCTTCAACCTCGACGTCATGCGGGCCGCGCTGACCGCACGAATCCCCTATGCCGACCTGGGCGGCCTGTTTCACATGACGCGCAAGCAGTATGAATTACACGATGCGTTTGCCGAAGCGGGCCTCACCGCCGTGCTCGGCATCGGCAGCACCCCCGGCATTACCAACATCCTGGCGCGTGTCGCCGCCGACCAACTCGACACCGTGGAGCGGCTGGATGTGCGCATCGGCTCGGCCGACCTGCGTACCGGCGATGTGCCATTCGCGCCACCCTATTCCATCCGCACGATCTTCGACGAATGCACCCTCGAACCGATGGTATTCGCCGACGGCAAGACGCGCGCCGTCCCCCCGATGACCGGGCAAGAGCCGATCATATTCCCCGCGCCAGTAGGGCCAGTCACCGCGATGTACACGCTGCATTCTGAGGTGGCGCTCTTTCCAGTCTCCTTCGGCGAACGCGGATTGAAGCACGCGTCATTCAAGATTGCGTTTCCGCCAGAATTCCTGGACCAGTTACGGCTGTTGGTCGATCTGGGCCTTGCCGATACCTCCGCAATCGACGTCCGTGGCACGCGCAAGGGCCAATTGGCACGCGTTGCCCCACGCGAGGTGCTGGTGGCGTTGTTGCAGCAACGGGCCAGCACTCTGCCCACGGGCGATCCGGACGACTGCGATGTGCTGCGAGTGGTGGCGGCTGGAACGAAGAACGGCGTACCAGTGGAGTTGACCGAGGACATGGTTGTGTTACCCTACAAGCCATGGGGCATCGCTGCGGGCGACCTGGATACCGGCGTTCCACTGGCTATCGCGGGCATGATGCTGGCAAGTGGAGCGGCACGGATGCCAGGCGCGCACGGTGCCGAACGGGTCTTTGATCCGGCGGCGTTTCTGCGCGAACTAGCGCACTATGGCATGCACGCGCAAGAAACGCTGACCCGATCCCTCAGCTAGATGCTGTGGACACAGGGAAAGCAGGGATGACATGCGGGTGGTGCGTCAAATTCTGGTAGGACTCGGCCTTATTGTTCTCGGCGTGGGCAGTGTCGTGACGATTCAGGGAATCGTCGGCTGGACTCAGGGCCAGGCGGCGCTGGTGGAGTCGGTCGCTGTCACCGTATTGGGAGCGCTTTTCGTGGTCGGAGGTATCGTGCTGCTGGTAGCTGGCATACGCAAGCGGCCTCCTGTCATCGCAGATGTCGGGGCGGACGCATAACCCCGCACGTGACAAGAGAGAATCGAAGGAGTTTCTGTCGTGCGCGAGATGTGGATCAATGGCGCGCTACGGGCAGCGGCCAACGGGCAGACGCTCCCGGTGCAGGACCCTGCCACAGAAGAAGTGATCGACCAGGTGCCCGCCGGGAATGCCGACGATGTACGCGCGGCGGTTGATGCGGCGAGCGCGGCGTTCCATGCCTGGCGGCGCATCTCCGCAGGCGAGCGCGCCGAATTGTTGCACGAGGTGGCGGCTAAACTGACGGCCAGGACCGAGGCGCTGGCAACCCTACTCACGCGCGAAGGCGGCAAGCCACTGGTGGAGAACCGCGACGAAATGAGTTGGTCGGCGGCGTGCTTCCGCTATTACGCTGAGTTGGGGCGCAACTCCCGTGGCCGCGTCATCCCCTCGATTGAGCCGTCGCAGTTGGCGCTCGTGCTCAAAGAGCCCTACGGCGTGGTCGGCGCGATTGTGCCGTGGAACTACCCGATTCTGCTGATGGCATGGAAGGTCGCGCCCGCGCTAGCCGCTGGCAACACGGTGGTCATCAAACCGAGCGAGATGACGCCGCTCACCACACTCGCGCTCGCCGAGGTGTTCGACCACCTGCCGCCGGGCGTCGTGAACATTGTTACTGGCTACGGCAAAGATGCTGGTGAGCCGCTCGTGCTCGACCCACGCGTCCGGGTGATCGCCTTCACCGGCAGCCTCGAAACGGGCAGGCATATCGCGCGAATCGCCGCCGACCAGATCAAGAAGTTGCACCTGGAACTCGGCGGCAAAGACGCGTTTATCGTCGCCGAAGATGCCGACCTGGATATCGCCGTTCCAGGTGTCGCCTGGGCCGCGCTGCTCAATACCGGGCAAGTCTGCACATCTACCGAGCGCGTCTATGTGCATGAAAGCATCGCCCCTCGCTTCGTAGACCGCATCGTGGACTACGCGCGCGGACTGCGGCTCGGCTCCGGAATGAACCCGGATACCGATGTTGGCCCGATGATCGGCGCGCAGTACCGGGCAAAGGTGGAGGCGCATGTCGAAGACGCGCGGGCACATGGAGCACAGATATTGGCGGGCGGGCAGCGGCCAGCGGGCCAGCCACGCGGCTTCTTCTATGAGCCGACCGTGCTCACGGGTGTGGACCACTCTATGCGCATCATGCGTGAAGAGACCTTCGGCCCTACTATCCCGATCATGACCTACCGCCGTTTTGACGACGCGATCCAGTTGGCCAACGACAGCCCGTTCGGACTTGGCGCGAACCTCTACACACACGATGCGCGCAAGGTCAAGCAGTTCTATGAAGAAGTTCAAGCTGGCACGCTCTGGGTAAATGACCCGCTCACCGACAATGATGCCGGACCATTCGGCGGCATGAAGATGAGCGGGAATGGGCGCGAGTTGGGCGAGGAAGGTCTCGACGAGTTCCGCGAGACGAAGCACCTGCACTGGGACTTCGAGGGCGGCGCGAAACCATGGTGGTATCCGTATGGCCGCAATGAATAACGGCGGATTACCGCCACTACCGCAACCATCCGCGTAAAACCCTATGCGGGATCACTAGGCCGTGATGAGCGTATGGCTAAGGGAATTCATACAGACTGTCCAATGGATTGCGGCACGGTACGGTAGTGATGCGAGTATACTAGGGCCACCGAGTTCATGCATCAGTGCGTTGTATTCTCGCGGTTGCTGTGAGCGCGAAGGCGCCCGCAACGTACTTTTGAGTACAACGCACATAGTGGTATGCGCTCCTATGTGTCTAATGTGTCTAACGCGCGCAAGTCCACTCGGCGTTGCGCATAGATTCCCTAAGCCCGTGGAGCACGCGGCCCATTCTCGTGTGAGGAGGACCTCATGGCCGATGCAGATTGGCAGTCCCCCCCGTCGCCTGCCCAATCGGGCACGTCGCCCGGTGTCGCAAACACTGCCCTGATGATCGATGTGCGCAAGCTGAACAAGTTCTTTGGTGAGCGCCACGTCCTTAAGGACATTGATTTTTCGGTTCGGCGGGGCGAGTGTGTTGCCATTATTGGGCCGAGCGGTTCTGGCAAGAGCACCCTCATCCGCTGCATCAATTATCTGGAAACGCCCACCAGCGGCGACATTGTCATCGACGGCAAGACATTACACGGCGAGCTTTCCCACCGCGAACTGAGCGAGGTTCGCCGCGAATTAGGTATGGTCTTCTACAACTTCAATCTCTTTCCCCACAAGACCGTGATGGAAAACATCACGCTCGCTCCAATCCAGGTTCGCAAAATCCCCAAAGCCGATGCGCAAGAAACCGCGCGCAAGTTGCTGGCGAAGGTCGGCCTGGAAGACAAAGATCAGGCATACCCCGGACAGCTTTCTGGTGGGCAGAAGCAGCGGGTAGCGATTGCGCGGGCGCTGGCAATGAATCCGAAGGCGCTGCTCTTCGATGAGCCTACTTCGGCACTGGATCCAGAACTGGTGAGCGAGGTGCTGCGAGTGATGCGCGAATTGGCCGAAGAAGGGCGCACGATGGTGGTGGTCACCCACGAAATGGGTTTCGCGCGCTCAGTGGCGGATCGCGTCGTCTTCATTGACCAGGGGAGCATCGTCGAGCAGGGCGATCCAGAGCAGGTCTTTGCCAATCCGCAGCACAAGCGCACACGCAGCTTTCTGGATCGTCTTCTTCATCCGGTGTCGAGCGTCGCCAAGTTACCGTTATTTTGGGTATTGTGCGTTGTCATCGGCGGCGATTATTCGCTATATGCCGCCACATCCGTCTCGTGCGACGAGAGTCGGGGACTT
>DAHUXT010000070.1 GCA_027307065.1 Ktedonobacteria bacterium | reverse complement strand
CATCGGAGAGCCGCCGCGCGAAGATGAGTGCGAGCAGCACAAATCCATTCTTCGTCCATTGCGCTGGCCGCATCGCGCGAATTGCTGCGAAGACAGTCGCAAGCATTCCTGATTTTCGCGCCACCAAGCCAGGAGTCCGGTCGAATTGTCGAGTATCTTGCTGATCAGCGTGCATGGATATTTCTCGCAGTGGTCGCCTCATCACCGAGTCCGTCGCTGAGCTCAGGGCCACGGCTATAGCGGCCACGCTGGCAATTAGCACGGATGCGCAGCACCTCGTGCAACATGCTCAGGGTGTCGTGGCCCAGACGGACACGGCTATTCGCCATGTAATACCAGGGGATTGGCACTTCACGGATAGCAAAGCCATGGCGACGGGCAATCGCAAGCAACTCAACATCGAATCCCCAACCGGAGATCGTCTGGCGCTGGCAAAGTGCCAACGCGATCTCTCGCGGCATGCACTTGAAACCGCACTGGGTATCCTGGATGCCCGGAAGAATCAGCAATTGCACCACCCGATTGAAGACGCGCCCCATCACATGGCGATACCATGGCTCCCCGTAGCGGTGAGCGCCCGAAGCCTCGCGCGAAGCGATCGCAATGCCGCCAGCGTCGAGGGCAATGGCGCGCAGCCGTTCGAGCTCGCCCACCGGCATCGAGAAGTCGGCATCGGCAAAGGCCACCAGGTCTCCGGTCGCCGCCAGCACACCAGCGCGCACCGCTGCGCCCTTCCCCGCGTGTGGCACGACAATCAAAGATAGGGCAGGCCAATCCTCCATCACTTGCAGCACGACAGGACCGGAATCGCTGCTGCCATCGTCGACGACGAGTACGTCGGCCGTGAAAGGCTGGCTGGCAAGCCACGTTCTCAACTGGCGCAGGCTCTCAGGAAGCCGGTGCGCCTCATTGAACGCGGGAATGATGATAGAGAGCGTAGCTGGGCGCAGTGAATCCTCCACCGGTTTCTCGATCCCTTCGCTCAGCATGAACGTCGCTTCACCATTATACGTTCTGAGAATACGAAAACCCCCCGAACGGATTCGGGAGGTCTCTGATGCCTGTCAATACAGTGCAAACGCTCGATCAATCAGCCCACGACGACGACATCCCGCCGTGCCCGTGGGCGCGCCACGCGGCCAGACGAGGGCAGCGACTCCGCGAGTGGGCGGCTGGACCTCACTGCACCACGCGTCAGCGAGCCAGACGTAGGAGACGCCAGCACCTTGCCAACCTGCAGCGCATCGTGCAGCGCGACCGCGATGACTTCATCCATGGTCTCCACCGGGGCAAACGACAATTGTGCCCGGATGTCCGACGTCACATCGTCGAGGTCCTTGAGATTGCGGCGTGGGAGCACAATGGTGCGGATTCCTGCGCGGTGGGCCGCAAGCACCTTCTCCTTGATGCCGCCAACCGGAAGCACCCGTCCACGCAGTGTCAACTCGCCCGTCATCGCGACATCGCGGCGAACGGGGCGTCCGCTCAGCGCCGACATAATGGCGATGGCCATCGTTACCCCAGCCGACGGGCCGTCTTTCGGAATGCTGGCCGATGGCAAATGCACATGAATGTCGTTGCGCTCGTAAAAGAGTTCGGGCAGCTCCAGGTACTCTGCGCGTGCGCGTGTAAAGGTCAGCGCGGCCTGCGCCGACTCCTTCATCACGTCGCCGAGTTGCCCCGTGAGCTGGACCGAGCCCCGACCGGGCACCGCCATCACCTCTACGGTCGTCAGGTCGCCGCCAGCGGCAGTCCAGGCGAGGCCTGTCGCCACACCTACCTGGTCAACTTCTTCGGCCTCCGTGGGAAAGTACTTCTGCGGGCCGAGATATGCGGGAACCCGCACCGACGTGACGTTGGCCTTGTGCCGCCGCCCATCTACGATGCGGCGCGCCACGCGCCGCATGATGGCGCCGAGTTCCCTGTCGAGTCCGCGCACGCCCGCCTCGAACGTGTATTCGCGAATGATGCGCCGCACCGCGCCGTCGTCGATCTCGATACGCGATTCATTGAGTCCCGTGTCACGCATCTGTCGTGGGATGAGGAACTGTTGCGCAATCTGCGCCTTCTCCTCTTCGGTGTATCCGGGTATCTCGATCACTTCCATACGGTCGCGAAGTGGCGGGGGGATGGTATGCAGAACATTCGCCGTCAGGACGAAGAACACCTTCGAAAGGTCATATTGGGCCTCAAGATAGTGATCGGAGAAGCTGTTGTTTTGCTCAGGATCGAGCACCTCCAGCAATGCCGAGGCAGGATCTCCGCGATAATCTGACGCGAGTTTGTCGATCTCGTCGAGAACGAACACCGGATTGATAGTCTTCGCCTGTTTCATCGACTGCAGAATCCGTCCGGGAAGCGCGCTCACGTAGGTGCGCCGGTGACCACGAATCTCTGCTTCGTCGCGTACGCCACCAAGCGACACGCGCACGAAGTTGCGTCCCATGGCTTCGGCAATTGACCGGCCGAGCGACGTTTTGCCAACGCCTGGGGGACCAACCAGGCACAAGATGGGTGCGCGCCCCTCCGGAGCCAGTTTGCGAACGGCCAGAAACTCTAGAATGCGCTCTTTCACCTTCTCCAGGCCGAAGTGATTGGCGTCGAGCACATCGGCGACATGGCGCAGATTCAGCGTATCGCGGGTGGCCGCCGTCCATGGCAGCGCGATCAGCCAGTCGAGGTAGTTGCGCAATACACTGTATTCCGGCGCCATCGAGGGCATGGCCTCCAGGCGGGAAAGTTCGCGCATGGCGCGTGTGTGCACCTCTTCGGGCATCCCAGCCGCCTCGATGCGCTCGCGAATTTCGCCTGCCTCGCGCAGAGCGGGATCGTGCTCGCCAAGCTCCTGCTGGATCACCTTCAATTGTTCACGCAGGTAGAACTCGCGCTGCCCACGGTCGATCTCGCGTTGCACGTCGCTCTGAATTTTGCTTTCGATTTCGAGCAGGTTCAACTCGCGCAGCAGCAGCAAACAGGTCTTGCGCAGCCGTTCGTGCGGATCGAAGATTTCCAGAAATTCCTGGCGAATCGGCAGTGCCGGATCGAGTTGGGCAATGATAAAATCGGCCAATTCGCCGGGCGTTTCGACGTTGAGCGCCTGAACGTACATATCTTCGTTGAGCCGCTGGCTCAGCCGCGTGCATTTCTCGAAATATCCCAGGGCGGCGCGGGCAAGCGCTTCGGCCTGATCGCCGTTCAGCGGCGCCTCATCGTACGAGTGGCCGCGAACGCGCCCGAATGGCGACTCGTGCAACCACCGCTCACTGCGGAATCGCCGCAGCCCATGGATGAGCACGCTACTGGTGCCGTCAGGCATGCGAAGGACTCGATTGATGGCGCACTCGGTACCGACCGAGTAAATGTCGCTGGGGAGAGGATCGGCAATGTGTTCGGCACGCTGAGCTACCAGCAAGATGGTCTGATTCTCAGCGGAGGCGGCCTCAACTGCTTGCAGTGCGGGTTCGCGGTCGACAAACAGCGGAAGCACCATGCCGGGCAAAATGACCGTGTTGCGCACCGGCAGCACCGGCAATTCACGTGCTGTCCGCACACTCTCGTGCGTTATATGCGCCGCTTGCTCATGGCGCACTGTATCTGAAACTCGCGCTTGACGAATGCGGCGCGCGGGACGGGGCCGCTTCTCCATGGATGCCTCCTGGAAGTATTGCCGGTGCGCTGACGGAGGCGCCGGAACATACGGTCCGTATGCTCACTAGCGCTAGCCTGCTCATCCGCAGTATACTGCGGCAGCCAGTCAAAGGCAATCCGGCTGGGCCGTCTGTGTGACCGCGTCTGGGTGTATCTGTCGCGCTCCAACTGCTATAATGACGCTCAACTATTGCCCAATGGCACAGAGGCTCCCATACGTGTCAACCGATCTGCGTATTTCGCGAGGCGAATGGGGAGAACGGACGCCATTTGACGAGAGTGTGATAAACGCCGCGCGCCTGGTGTATTCGCTGTGGGATTGCGCCACGCAAGGGCGTATAATAGATCAAATGACTTATCTGCTGTGACGACCATCGCGACGATCGCGACAGGCTTTTCCTGACCCGGCAACCGATGCAATGGAAATATGGTTCCTGGGATCTGATTTGGGCGGACCAGCACCAGTGGAGAGTGAGGACGGGGAGATGGGGATCGAGTACACATTCCCACGCTGTCGTAAATGCGGCGCGGGAGATCTGGTTCCGCTGTCTGATTTTGGCAGCCAGGGCGCGCCCATTCAGTTCAAGGCGTGGGTATGCACCAATCCCAACTGCCTCTACAACATCAAGATTCGCAATGGCGATGTCATCGTCAATGAGCCGGTAAGCGACGCGGCACTTCACCCCTACCGAACATCGCGCTAGCACGGCTGTCATGGCCAAATCTGGATGTTTGGTTCGCTAAGGATGACGGCGACCACCACATCATCAAACATGCTCGCGCCGGGGTAGCGGGGGCTTTCGCATGCGCCGCGACAAGCGCGCTGGGAGCGCCATGCGCCCCGGCGACGGCTGGCGATGCTGCGCCCGGATGGGGTATAGTTCGCGGGATGCGCTGGCGATACGTCGAGTGACGAGCACCGTGGCCAGCCACCACTAGATTCGTGCATTCATGCCACTTTTGAGGATAGAGCATCGTGTTTAAACGACTCCGCGATGGATTTCTTGGGCGCGACGAGACGGAACAACAGGAAATATTGCCGACATCACCTGAAACTGCGGCGAGCGACACCGGAGAGGCCGCCGAAACCGACGAGACACCATCGGCGCACAACGAATCGTCCACTTTGGATGAATTGGTCAAGGCAGATAATATCACCGACGACGCCACTGCTTTCGCGCTGGCCCCTGTCGACGCGCCGGGAACCCCAGACGAGTACCCGGCGGAGGGCGCTCACGATGCGCCAGACGAGCCGGAGCGCCGTGGACTCTTTCGCAATCCATTCAAATTCAGTCTGGGGCGCACGCGACAACTCTTCGGCCACATGAACGCTGCCTTCGAGGAGGCCGATGACATTACCGACGACCTGTGGGACGAACTGGAGGAAACGCTCATCACCTCCGACGTGGGCGTGCAAACCACAGAACGCCTGATGGCAACGCTCCACGAGCGGGTGCAGGCGGAAGGCTTGCAACGCGGCGCTGAGTTGCGTGACGCGCTCAAGGAAGAACTGGAACTCTTGCTGGGCGATCCAGAGCCACTGGTCTTCTCAGACACCTCGCCAATCTCGGTCTATCTGGTCGTTGGCGTGAATGGCGTTGGCAAGACGACGAGCATTGCCAAGGTGGCGAATTTGCTCAAGAAGCAGAAGCATCGCGTGCTACTCGCGGCAGGCGATACTTTCCGCGCAGCGGCCACCGAGCAACTTCGCACATGGGGCGAGCGCGTTGGCGTGCAAGTGGTGGCCCATCAGCATGGCGCGGACCCAGCCGCTGTGGTCTACGACGCGATGCAGGCCGCCCAGGCGCGTGGCACGGATGTCCTGATAGTCGATACCGCGGGCCGGCTTCATACGAAATACAACTTGATGGAGGAACTGAAGAAGATCGTACGTGTGCTGCAAAAATACGACCCTGAGGCGCCACATGAGGTGCTGCTTGTCGTAGATGCTACCACGGGTCAAAACGGCTTCATGCAGGCCAAACAATTTGTGCAGGACTCAGGCGTCAGCGGCGTGATATTGACGAAGCTCGACGGTACCGCGCGGGGCGGTATCGTGTTCGCCATTGCCGCAGAGCTGGGCCTACCGATCAAGTTCGTCGGCACGGGTGAGCAGGTGAACGACATCGCACCGTTTGACGCTATGGAATTCGTCGACGCGCTTTTCGACGCGTCATAACCTAACACAGGCGCATAGTTGACGAACATTAGACAATAGGGGCATACATCGTGGCAGGATTCTTCAGTTGGTTTCGACGCCGCCTCGTACCATCGGGCGGCATCATAAGACGGAGTGACCCCTTGCCGCGACCCGAATGGCGAGTGTTGGAGTCCGTCGCGTCGCCCGCGATGGGCAGCATATACATGCAGGTATTACAGCAGGCTGGGATTCCGACGTTGACACGACAGGATGGCGCCGGAGCAGGCGCCATGGGCGGAGCGCCGACCGGAGTGAGTCTGTTGGTACCGGCGGAACGGCTAGCTGAAGCCCGCGAGTTGCTGGACGCTGGAGCGGCAACTTCGGAGGTGAACCATGAGTGACGATGGCAAGCAGGCGACGATGCCCGCGAGCATGAACGGCGCGCACCCTGATGCGGCGATGCGCTCTTTGCCCGATAACTTAGCGGTGAAGTGTCCAAAGTGCCGCGAGTTGTTGCTGGGCAAAGATTGGGAGCGCAACCTCAAGGTGTGCCCAAAATGCGGCCACCATGCGCAACTCACCGCTCAGGAACGCATCGATCTCCTCATCGACGAAGAGAGCGATTTCGAACAGATTGATCGGGATCTCGTCTCGAATGACCCACTCAAGTTCGTCAGCCTGTCAGGCACAGATCGCTCCAAACTCGACGGCTTGGCTGACTCCACCGGACTCAAAGAGAGTGTTGTCGTCGGCAGTGGCATCATCGATGGTCTGCCGGTGATGCTTGTCATCATGGACTTCCGCTTCCTCGGTGGCAGTATGGGTGCGGTCGTCGGCGAAAAGATTACTCATGCCATCGAAATTGCGACATACGAACGGATTCCGTTGCTGATTGCGACGGCGTCTGGTGGAGCGCGCATGCAAGAGGGGGTCATCGCGCTGATGCAGATGGCTAAAACCTCCGCCGCATTGGCGCGTATGGCCGAGGCTGGCGTTCCCTACATTGTCCTATTGACCGACCCAACGACCGGAGGAGTCACCGCGAGTTTTGCGATGCTTGGTGATGTTACCATTGCCGAACCCGGCGCGCTGGTGGCCTTCACCGGACCTCGCGTGATCGAGCAGTCGATGCATATCAAACTGCCCAAAGACGTGGGCTATGCCGAATACTTATTGGCACATGGCATGATTGACGGCATTGTCCATCGCAGGGCGCTCAAGGCAACCATTGCGCGACTATTGCACCTGTATGACGATGCTGAGAAAGCGATGAACTGACGGGATTGCATACTGGTTCGATCACAGACGTGACAGGTGATGCGCTGCGGGGGAGGACATATATGTTGGCCTTTGATCTCGACTTTGAAAAACGGCTTGCCGACGTTGATAAACGTATCCAGGGACTGCAGAAAAAAGGCTCCAAGCTCAAGGGTGACGAACGGGTCAAATTGAATGAATATCAGCAAGAGCTTGAGACGCTCATGCGCGAAGTGTATGGCAATCTGACGACGTGGCAAACTGTGCAGGTGGCGCGTCACCCGAAGCGCCCGTATACCTCCGACTTCATTGATCTGATGTGCGAGAACTTCTTCGAACTGCGCGGAGACCGCCGCTATGGCGACGATCGCGCGATACTCGGCGGGTTGGCTTCGCTCGACGGCGAGACGGTGGTGATTCTGGGCAACCAGAAAGGACGCGACACGAAAGAGCGGATGGAGTGCAATTTTGGCATGTCGCATCCGGAGGGCTATCGCAAGGTCCTACGATTGCTCCGTCACGCCGAACGCTTCCACCTCCCAGTCATTACGCTGGTCGATATCCCAGGCGCCTCCCCGGGACTCGAAGACGAGCAACGCGGCATCGCGCAGGCCATTGCTGAGAATCTGATGGTGATGTCGGCGTTACGCACGCCCATTATCACGGTGGTGATCGGCGAAGGCGGCAGCGGTGGCGCCCTTGGCATCAGTGTCGCCGACCGCATCCTCATGTTGGAGCACAGCATCTATACGGTTGCCAGCCCCGAAGCAGCAGCTGCCATCATGTGGCGTGATTCCGCGTACGCCGCGAGCGCCGCCGAAGCCATGAAAATTACCGCGAAGGACCTGAAGCAACTGCGCTTGATTGAAGAGATCATTCCGGAGCCATTGGGCGGCGCCCACCAGGACAAAGCAGAGGTCGCTGCCTCGGTGAAATCCGCGATTCTCAGGCATCTGGCCGAGTTGCGCCGGAAATCAACCGAAGACCTGCTTGAGTGCCGTTACCAGCGCTACCGCGACATCGGGCGCAGCGCGATCGCAAATCTGCCCGTCGGGGCGCTTCCATAACGGCTCCTCTAGTCTGCCGATGCCTCGCTTGGTCGGTGGTGTGCCGCCAAATGCTCGGTGAGGCGCATGTTTTCGCTGTAGTCCACAGGCACCTCAACCAACGAGGGGCCATCGAGCGAGAGCGCCCGCGTGAGGGTAGGCAGCAGGTCGTCGGCGCGAGTCACCTTGAAACCGGGGATGCCAAACGACTGCGCGTACGCGGCGAAGTCCGGATTACTGAAACGCGTACCAAACGCGTGGCCAAACCGCTGCAGCTGCTTCCACTCGATGACACCATAGCTTGAATCGACCCAGATCAGCGTCACGAACGCGGTTCCCAACCGCTTCGCCGTCTCAAGTTCCTGCGAGTTCATCAAGAATCCGCCATCGCCGGTGACCGCGACCACGCGTCGCTCAGGGAAAGCCAGTTTTGCGGCGATCGCTCCAGGAACAGCAATACCCATGGACGCAAGCCCATTAGAAATGATGACCGTGTTGGCCCACTGCGCCGGGAAAAGCCGGGCAATCCACAACTTATGGGCTCCCACGTCACTGAGCACGATATCCTTAGGATCAAGCGCGGCGCGCAGATCCGCCAGTATCCGCTGGGGCTTCACCGGGAACGACGCATCACGCGCGTGATCCGACAGTTCGCGCATGATTTCTTCGTGGATTTCCGCGCGGGCCGGGAATTTGCGGCGCGCGGGCCAGAGCGCTTCGAGGGCGCGCAGCGAGCCGCCGATGTCGCCTATAAGTTCCACGGCTGGCACATAATCGTCGTCCACCTCGCTGGCGAGCGTATCGATATGAATGATCGGCCGACCTTTGACCGTGTTCCAGTTACCAGGGGCAAATTCCACCAAGTCGTACCCTACAGCCAGAATGAGGTCGGCGTCCTCGACGCCATCCATCACCAGATCCCGAGACAGCATGCCGATCGCGCCCCACGAAAGCACATCAGTGTCTGTCACAATACCTTTGCCCATGAATGTATGCACAACCGGGACGCGCACGCGCCGCGCGAATCCCGCGAGGTCAGCGGCGGCCTGTGTGCGGATGACGCCGTTCCCTGCGAGAATCACCGGACGATGCGCCTGACGAAGTAGCGCTAAGGCCGCCTCGATAGTCTCGCCTGCGGGCAGCGGCAGCCGCAGCCGGTGGATTGGCAGGGCAACCGCCTCACTGTCTGGGAGGTATTCCTCGGCGACGTCCTCTGGCAGCTCAAGATGCGTTGGCCCGGACTTCTCTTGTGTCGCAATGCGAAACGCCTTGCGCACGACTTCGGGGATGGATGCGGCGCGTTCGATGCGCGTATTCCACTTGGTGACGGGGGCGAACATCGAAACGATATCGACATACTGGTGCGACTCCTTATAGACTCGCTCCAGTCCGGCCTGGCCTGTCAGCGCGACCAATGGCGCGTGGTCGAGATAGGCATCCGCGACTCCCGTCAGCAAATTGATAGCGCCCGGGCCGAGCGTTCCCAAACAGACGCCAGGCGTGCCAGTCAGGCGGCCCCAAACATCGGCCATGAATGCGCTGCCCTGCTCGTGACGAACCGGTATAAAGCGGATTTGCTCGCTGCTGGAGAGCGCCTCCAGAAGATCCATTGTCTCTTCCCCTGGGACGCCGAATATGTGTCGCACGCCTTCGTGCTCCAGGCATCGCACCAACGCATCGGCAGCTTTCACCACTGTCCTCCTCCGCACGCATTCGAGATGACTTCTGTTGCGTCGCATTGCGACGTGACTCCGCATGATAGGAGTCTACAGCGTTCATCGCCTGATAGCCAACCGCGTAACGGCCTCAGCGTATGTGGCGGAAAAATCAAAGAGGGCGAATGGAGCAGTGCTCTGCTTCGCCCTCGTATGATCAATCGTCGTTACATTGGCGGCGTCGATATCGCGACAGGTCAGTAAGCGCTGTACCGCCAGAGAACTCGAACGCCGGTAAACTACTTCTTGCTGCTGTCCGGCTGAACGCGCGTGCGATTGCGCTGGCCACCGATACGGCCGATACGCGCATAAAACTCAGAGCCCTGGCGGTTCTTGGTCTGCTCGCCGCCCTTGCGGCCAATCTCGGCGTAGAACTCAGAACCATGCTCGCGGCGAACAGTGTCGCCACCTTTCTTGCCGATGCGCGCGTAGAAGTCGCGGCCATACTTTTGGCGAACGGCCTCACCGCCACGGCGCGCTTCCTCGGTGCCAGCAACTGGCCCACGCTTCTTTCCGGTCTTCTCAACGTTAGTCATTGTCAGTTCTCCTCGTCAGTCTTTTTTGCGTCGCAAACGGAGCTTGTCCATGTATCGACAGATGCACATCGCATGCTGAAGAGCGCAATTGTTTGCTGCTTGCTCCACACTTTATTACGGTAAGTAACTTGCTAAGTTGCAACCGTGCTCCCTATCCAGATGATTATGTGAAGATTCTCACAAACGACAAGCATACATAACGGCAACAGGCACTAGGAGATTGAGCATACATCTGCAGGACTGTCTACGGCTCTTCGCGGCTGGGGCATGATATACTGCCAGCGCCTGCCAACGAGCAACCGGCGCATCTGACCGGGCCTGACGCGCATTGACGGGGTCTGGCACTCATTGGGCCGTTTCTTCGAGTTGGCGCGTACTGATAAAGTGCCACGCGAAATGGGAGATCTTGTGGAAAAGCCACTCTCCAATCCACCGATAACCGACAGTTCGACGCTTGATCCTCCGATTCGGGTGGCGTTTGCCGACCCAAAGTTACCGCGCCACATCCCCGCTGCACCTGTTGAGGATGACCTACAGGCTGCTTCGTCGCGTTGGTATTCGCTGGCGTTGCGCGCGCAGAGCTATCGTGTGGCGGCGTCATTCGACCGATTGCTGGCGCCTTCTGTGCTCTACGATCGAGTGCGCCCGCACGACTACCAGTTACGGGTGGTCGAGCAGGCACTGCGAGAAAAAGCCCCAGCCGTCATCCTGGCAGATGATGTCGGACTGGGAAAGACGATCGAGGCTGGACTCATTTATAAAGAACTGGCGCTTCGCGGCATCGTACGATCGGCGCTGGTGCTTGCTCCGAAGGCGTTGCTCAGCCAGTGGCAGGAGGAATTGCGCGAGCATTTCGACGAGGATTTCGTCCTTACCGACGAAAAACGGTTTCGCGGATTCGAGGCAGAACAGCGTGTCATCTGCTCGCTTCCGCAATTCGTGCGGTCGTTTGCGCGCGTCAACAGTCGCACGTGGGATATGGTGATCGTCGACGAGGCGCACCTGCTTGCAAACCCGGCGTCGCGCCGACGCCAGTGTGCCAGCGAGCTACGCAGCAACTGGCGCTTGCTGCTGACCGCCACGCCCGTAGCAAATCGGCTCACTGACCTGTACAGCCTCATCGACATTGCCGTGCCCGGACGCCTCGGCACTCAACGCGAATTCGAGGACGAGTATGTAGCTGATCCGGGAACGTGCCGCGTCGTGCGCCCTGAGCGGTCAGCAGCGCTGCGCGGACTCGCCCGCGAGCATATGTGCCGCACCCGCCGGAGCGATACCGCTATCGCCTTCGCAGGTAGAACGGTGGATACGCGCCGTATTCAGGCGACTCCCGCAGAGGACGCGGCGATATCCGATGTCACCGACTACCTTCGGGCGCTGTATCGCCGCGCGCCGAGTGGATCCAGCAAAGTCAACCGAGGCGCGGTGATTCGCGAGATTATGGCGCTGCAACAGTCGTTGAGCAGCAGCCCACAGGCCATCGAGCGCTCCCTGCGCCTACGCGCCGAAAAACACCCGGACGAACGCGGCGAACTGTTGTCTCTGGCCAATCGTTGCGCCGAGATGGTGAGCGCCAAAGAATCGGTGCTGCTTGACGTCATCCAGGAGCTTGGCGACGAATCCGTGCTGATCTTCACACTACGCCTTGAGACGGCAGCCCGACTGCGCGACATGATCGCAGCGCGGGGTCGTAGCGCCGAGTGCTATGTAGGCGCGCTCAACCGTGCCGAGCGAGAGTCGCTGGTGAGCCGGTTCAATAGTGGACGCCTCCAGACACTGATCGCCACCGACGCGGGCGCGGAAGGGCTGAATCTGCACGAGCGATGCCACATCGTCGTCAACTACGATCTTCACTGGAATCCAATGCGCATCGAACAGCGCATTGGGCGCGTCCACCGCCTCGGCCAGACGCGCGATGTGCGTGTGTTGAACTTCGTCTTGAGCGAGACGATCGACGACTATGTCGTTCGGCTCCTTTACCAGAAAATCAATTTGTTCACGATGACGGTAGGCGCCCTCGAAACAGTGCTCAGTGAGGTACAGGAAGGCGAGATCGACCTCGAAGAGCGCATCCTCGAACTGCTCCTTCGCACGGACGACAGCGCCACGCTGCGCAACGATGTGGACGATCTTGGTGACGAACTTGTCAGCGCGCGGGAACGTCAGTTGGCTGCTGAATCACTTACGGCGGAGGTGCTGCGATGAGATGGTTCTGGCAGCGTCGTCGGCAGCGACAGGCGACCATTGAGCCCGGCAATTCGGCAACAGTAGCGCAGACAGCCCATGTGGAACGAGCGCCTTCCACCAGCGGACGCCTTGGCCAGCCACGGCAATTGACCAGCGAGGTACTGGTGCTGGCGCGAGATTATCTCCAGGCCATAGGCGCGCGCCTACGCGTGGAAGACGAAGATGTTCTGTCCGCGATTTTGGCTGATGGCAGTCAGGTGCGGTACACTACGACGCTGGCCAAAGCACGGGTAGACGAAAGCATGACACTGCTCGTCGAGGGCAGCGAAGCATTCACCGCGATGCTCGAAGACATCACCGCGCGCGCACGTATGTCGGCGTTGCGTTTGGAACTCGCGGCCGACCCTGTGACATTGGCGTTGGACCAGTGCGCGTCACCCGCGCCGAAATGTGGACGCTGCCTCGGCGCATCTGAAGGTTCGCCGGTCGCCCGCTGCGAGACGTGTCCACGGCGCGAGGGTCGGCTCGTTTTGCGCTGGCGGGCCACGGGCGCGCTCACTGGATGTGTCGTGCGGCATGAGCAGGCTCACTCCGTGGAGCTTACCTATCTCGTGGCGGCTCGCGATCATCGCGGGCGCTACGACGAGTGGTTCCGTCGCGCGACTGATACAGCAACTGGAAAGTCAGTGCCAGTCCTTGCGGAATCGGTGCTGGCGGAAGCACATGCGGAGGCGCTTCATCAGGAGCAAGTAGATAGCGCACGTGAGGCTATCAGTGCGCCTGATTCTTCACTAGAGGAGGCCATGGCGGCGACGGGCATGTTCCTGCGCCAGCGTTCGCTCGACGAATACCTGAAGCGACAGGAAGACGTCGCGACAACATTCGACCGGCTGCAGCGGGAGTCGCCAGAGTCTGCCCGCGCCGCAAAGGTGGGCCGGAACCGCGAGTTAGCAGCGCTCGCCGAGGTCTATGCGATTGACATCGAAGCGCACCAGGAGAGCGCCTGTTTCATCACGTCGCCATACGCGCATGTCGCGTTGCGTCCGGCAAAGGGCCACGGCGAATTGCAGGTTCGGGTCGATCTTGGGCGCAAGCATATGCTGGCTCCCGACTGCTCGGCATGCGGCAACGAAATTGGCGCGGGCTATGTCTGCGACGCTGGCCATGCGCTGTGCGCAGGATGCGCCGGCGCCTGCTCACACTGCGGAACATGGCAATGCGCCCCCTGTGGCGAGGCGCGGCCAGCCACGGCCCAGTGCCCACGCTGTGGCCAATCAACCGATTCGCTGGCGCTGAAACAGCATGTGACCGAAGAATCCACTGGACATGAGTCCCTGTCAGTCAACCACCTCGATGCGTTGCCATCCTCGATGTGGATCGCGGCCGTTGAATGGATTCTCTCGCGGCAGGGTATTACACCAGGGTCGCGCCGGGAGAATGGCGAGGTCTGTATCTGGCAGGCGCAGTCGCACGAGGGGAAGGCTGTCGTTGCTGCGCTGCGACCAGGGAAACGATGGGCCACCGACGCCACCGAGATTCGCCAGGCGGCCGCGCATCTACAGATGGGCCAGCCAAACACCTTACGCATGATCGTGACGACATCGCCCGCCACACCGCTTGCCCGCGAAACCGCCGATCAACTCGGCGTGCGCCTGCTCGACAACGCTGAACTCGAACGTGTTCTTGCTGCGCTTGCTTCGGCGCATGTGCGTGAGCGAGCGCATCACCAGAGCGAGAAGCAGGCGCGGGCAGACGCCGCCCTCGCCGTCAGACAGGAACTGTTGGACACGGTGGATGCCATTGAGCAGGTGCTCGCGCCGATGCGACGTGTTCCCCGAAGAGGCGGCACCCAGGCCACCGCAGGCACAGGTGCGAGCCGTGCGGTGGCGAGCG
>DAHUXT010000006.1 GCA_027307065.1 Ktedonobacteria bacterium | reverse complement strand
CAAAGGCTGGGAAAGTGGCCACAAGGGCGCGATTGCCGCGGTGAGCGACCGGCTGCTCGACGCGACGGCTATTATTGGCACGCCAGATGAGGTGGTGGCGCGGCTGCGTGAGTGGCAGGCGCTAGGCATGAACGAGCCGCTCATCAGCATGCCAGATGGGGCGCCAGACCAGGTGGCGGCCCGGTTAGATGCTCTTGCCCGTGCGGCTGGTCTGCACTGAAGGCAACCGTCGCGCCTTGACGAAGCGCTCGTATGTATGCTAAGGTGAGGGTACGTCGGGGCGTAGCGCAGCCTGGTAGCGCACCACAATGGGGTTGTGGGGGTCGGAGGTTCAAATCCTCTCGCCCCGACCAATATACAGCGGCCTCCTGGTGATAAATGGGGGCCGCTGTTCGTGTGTATAGGCGCTATACGCTCAGATTGAGCGTGAACTCGATGCACAATACACACCACATGTCGCAAGAGTCACAACCAACACGGTGGGTGGTGAAGTATGGCGGTGCGGCTGGCGGCAATTCAAGCATCAGTGGCGACGACCTGGGCATATCTACAATCCCCGCAGATATTGCCGCCGACCGCGATGCACGTTGGTCTGGCGTCGCTGCATAATCTACACGCGCTGCTTCAGGCGGATGAAGAGCAACTTTTCGGATGGTGGCGCGCGGCGTTGTTGCTAAGCGACACGAATTACGCGCTCTTGCTGGATAGCCTCGGCTCGACACTCTTTGACCAGTATCAGTTACGACTCTCGACACTGCGCGACCTGCCCGATGTCGGCGCGATCAACAGCCTGAACGACATTCACGCCATCGTTGCCAACGCTATCTCCATCGGCGCTCCTCGCTACAACGCGGGCGACATCGTTGGCTGCTGCACAGTCTACTGGGCGACGATGATGGCGCTCGTCTCCGCCCCGGTGATGCGTGGATTCGCGGGCCACGCGCGGGCGATAGCGCCACTTCGCGAGATCGTGGAGCAGCAGCCACCGCCGTTACCGATCATCGGCCAGGGCGTTGACGAGTTCGCATGGCAGCTACGCCACGCGCTCGACGCCGTCATTGCCCTGCACGTCTAGTCGCGGCTTATCCGCGCTCAGGCAGCGCCAGGCCGATCAGCTTGTACACCAGCTTCGCGGCGACCACTGGACTGACGTGCCCTTCTACCAGCGGCGAAAGCTCCACGACGTCGAAGCCGATGATTTTGCGCCTGGCAGCGACGGCGCTGAGCAGGTCCATCACCTCGTACCAGCCCATGCCACCCGGCTCTGGTGTTCCGGTGCCAGGCACCAGCGAGGGGTCGAAGGCGTCGATATCGAAGGTGACGTAGACCTCGTCGCCCAGCGATGCTACCACCTCATCAACCCAGCCCCGATCGCCACGGAAGCCGCGTGCCGCGATATCGCTGGCGAGCCACAACGGCAACTGGCGTTCCTCGATCAACCGCATCTCGGCCTCGCTGATGCTGCGCATGCCTACCTGTGCGGTGCGCGGGCAGACATCGAGCACGCGGCGCATGAGGGTGGCGCTACTGAGCGGATTCTCCTCATATGAATCGCGCAGGTCGGTATGGGCGTCGATCTGCAAGACCGACATGTGCGGATGGCGGGCGGCGAAAGCGCGTATCACGCCAATGGAGATCGAGTGATCGCCACCGAGCGTCGCGACGAACTTGCCCTGATCCAGCAGATGGCCGGTGACCTGCTCGATGCGATTGGTCATCGCGGCGGCGTTCCCCATTACCGGCTCGATGGCGCGTAACGTATGAATGCCGACATCGCAGGGGGTGCGACGCAGTTCGGTATCATACAGCTCTAAATTGCGTGACGCGTCAATGATCGCCTGAGGACCTTCACGCGTGCCGGGACGATAACAGGTCGTCGCATCGAATGGCACAGGGACCACCACGACACGCGACGTCTCGAAGGCGGTCTGCTCGTCGTCGAGATGCATGAAGGCGCGGCTAGGCGCCAGAACATCGTCTAGCTCAGGAATTTGACTCACAAATCAGCTCCTCATATCCACATATCCACATATCCACATATCCACATATCCACATATCCACATTGGGCACCGTTTCAGCGCTGGACTGCCACCGAAAACGGCTTGTACCGATGGTGTTTGCCGATGACATTCACGTTGCGCTATGGACGTGGTGACGGTAGCAAAACATTCGCAGTATACGCCAGATACGAAACTCAGGCGGAATCCGGCACGGAAATTGCAGTGTTGCCAGGCGTGGCACGAGGGCAATTCCAATGCTGACTTGCGGATTGACATCGCTGCGAGATACAATGGGGAAGTTGGTGAACTGACACGGTTTCCCCGGTGGCTTTCAGGCAGAGATGGTTCCTCCGCGTTGAGTGCCGGAGCGTCCGTAGAACGGCGCCACGAGCGAGTTGGTAGAGTTTGTTTTTGAGAAAGCTGGCCTCCCCGGCCAGGCATGAGGACTGAAGGAGCCTAGTGGCCACCAGGATTTACGTAGGCAATTTGCCCTACAACACGGACAATCAGCAGCTTGCGCAGCTCTTTAGCGCGTTTGGTGAAGTTTTGGATGCCGCGGTGATTATGGACCGCGCCACCGGTCAGAGCAAGGGTTTTGGGTTCGTCGAGATGTCGGACGATGCGCAGGCGCACAACGCCATTCAGGCGCTCAACGGCACTATGCTCGGCAACCGCACGATTCGTGTGAACGAGGCCCAGCCTCGTGCTGAGCGTGGCGGTGGCTACGGCGGCGGCGGCGGTTATGGCGGCGGTGGCGGTGGCTACGGCGGCGGAGATCGCGGTGGCCGTGGCGGTGGTCGCGGTGGCGATCGCGGCGGGTACGGCGGTGGCGGCTACGGCGGCGGATATGGCAGTCGTGGCGGTGGCCGTGGCGGCTACGACGACAACGGCTACGATGCTGGCAGCCGTGGACGTAGCGACCGCTGGTAGACAACACCAGTAGTGTTCGATCCGTTCGCTGATGATTGGCTTGTCGGATCGCGCGAGCCGGTTTCTCCTGAATCAGGGGAACCGGCTTTTTGCTATCTCACAGGATGGCTATGATTGTGCGTTGTGATGCCCGGTCGCCTCAAACCGTCGTGTGATAGACCCGCAAACGCTGCCCGATACTGGGCACGCAGGCAACGACTATCATCGCGCGTCTACTCCTCCTTGTCGCGCACAAGTTCTCGCGCCCGGTCGAGCCAGTCTTGGTAATCGGGCATGAACGGTTCGGCTAGTATTCTCTCCAACATAGCCAGCGTGTTCCATAGCACCCGGTATTCCGCCTGATGTTCGAGCGGAACACAGGCCGCGTCGGTCTCCTCCCAGCGAGCTAACAACTCGAAGAGCACCAACGCCTCCGCAGCTGTGAATCCGAGGGTGACATTCTGCCCTCCATTCAACTCGTTCGGCATAAATTTCATCGCTGTCGTCCTCCGCAGCCAACGAACCTGCCAGTATGCTTGTTACCACGTGTGCTGTGGCGTATGTGGGTCGATATCCACGCTGACCCTGCAGTCGCGTTCTCTGCATTCGCCAAACTACGACAGTGCTTTGTGACCTAGTCAGACCAACTCTGGGCGACGCGACGAGAGATATGCGGGAACACGTATGACGTGCCGAGAGCCGTTCTAGTGGGCGCTCACGGTATCCGGCGCGAGCCGGGCACGACCATCCTCTATCTGAAGCCGACCTGAGAGCAGCCATTCGAGCGTGAGCGGCAGCAGGCGATGCTCCTCGACGAGGATGCGCGCCGAGAGCGTCTCGACCGTGTCGTCCTCCAGCACGGGCACGGCAGCCTGAGCAACGATTGGCCCAGCGTCGACATCGGCCGTCACGATATGCACCGTACAGCCACTCAGCTTGACACCAGCCGCCAGCGCGTCGGCCTGTGGCCTGGGAGCCATCCCACCCGCAAAGGCCGGGAGCAGCGATGGATGAACGTTCAGAATGCGGTCGGGATATGCCTCGATGACGCTGGCATCCAGAATCGGCTTGAATCCCGCCAGGGCGATAGCGTCAACCTGAGCGGCGGTGAGCGCGGCGATGATGGCCGCTCCAGCCTCAGCCCTCGATCCGTATGACTTGGGCGCGACCACTACTGTGTCGGCTCCGTGCTGTCGGGCAATATCGAGCGCGGGCGCATCGGCCCGGCTGGAAATGACGAGCGCGACTCGCGCATGCAGGTCACCCTGTTCAATGGCGCGAAAGATCGCGTCGAGGTTGCTCCCTCGCCCCGAAACCAGCACCGCGATTGCCGGGGTATCTGACTGCTCTTCGTTCATGCTATCCCTTCGACCACCACACGAACGCCCGTATCCGTGGTCACACCGCCCACGCGCCGCCCGCCAGCATTTGCCGTCTGCGCCAATACCTGCGCCTCGTGCTCAGAGCGACAGAAGATGAGGAAGCCAAGTCCGAGGTTGAAGACGCGCTGCATCTCGCCCCAACTGACGTTCCCCTCGCGCTGAATCATCCGGAAGATCGGCAGGATGTCCCAGGTCGTCGCATCGAGTCGAACGGTGAGGCCCTCAGGCACGACACGCGGGAGATTCTCGACCAGGCCGCCTCCGGTAATATGCGCCATTCCTGCCACCACGCCAGCATCCACAAGGGGCAGCACCTCGCGCAGATACGAGCGGTGCGGCTGCAGCAGTTCGTCGCCGAGCGAACGGCCCAGTTCGGGCACTGACGCGTTGAGATCAGCATTGGCAAAGACCGCGCGCGCCAGCGAATAGCCGTTGGTGTGCAGGCCCAGTGACGGCAGGCCAATCACCACATCGCCCGCCTGAATGTGCTCCCCGCTCACCAGATGGTCACGCTCGGCCAGGCCGACGATGCACCCGGCGAGGTCGTATTCGCCCGGCGTGTAGAATCCAGGCATCGCCGCCGTCTCG
Organism: Ktedonobacteria bacterium; assembly: GCA_027307065.1. GTDB lineage: Bacteria > Chloroflexota > Ktedonobacteria > Ktedonobacterales > JADMIN01 > DAHUXT01. The sequence continues at coordinate 29,197 of DAHUXT010000006.1, read as the reverse complement.
CCGCCAATCAGCGCGCACTCCGCCTCGCGGCACGCCGACGCCACGCCATTGACCACAGCGGTCGCCTGGGCCGCATCCATCGCGCCGAGGGCAAGGTAGTCGAGGAAGAAGAGCGGACGCGCGCCGCAGACCAGGATGTCGTCAATGCAGTGGTTGACCAGATCAGCGCCGACGGATTCGTGGCGGTTGAGCGCGAAAGCAATCTTGAGCTTGGTGCCAACACCATCGATGGACGAGACGAGCACCGGCTCGCGCATTCCGCTGGTATCCAGCGCAAAGAGTCCGCCGAAGCCGCCCATTGCGCCGAGCACCTGTGGCCCATGCGTCGACCTGATGGCGGTACGCATCGCCTTTTTCGCCGCATCGGCGGCATCGAGATTTACGCCCGCGTTGGCATACGCCTCAGCCGACTGCGTCATGCATTCTTCTCCCGTGGGCGCTGTTTAGCGCATATCAAGCAGTCGCAAGAGTTCGTCGGCGCTGGCACGCACGGTGTGCCGCACCCGCCCGAGACTGGCCGCGCTCTCCGCCAGTGTGACGACAGCTGCATAGTCGCCGAGCGGCTCGACAGTCACTAGCGCGTGGTCGAACTCGCAGATCGTGCCAATGGTAAAGCTCTGGCCGAGCTCCCGCCCCAGCGCCTCCGCCGTGCCCAGTGCGCTCGCGCCCAACGCGCCCAACGCCTCCAGAAAGCGCGGATCGCCGCGACCAGCCAGCTCGATGGGCAAACCTTCACGGCCAACCAACACCGTGGCCTGTACGCCCGGCACCGTCAGCACTCGCCCCAGCACATCGCGCAGGCTTGCCATCTGCAGCCCCTCTTTTCGCACAATAGATGATGTCCGCTCGCCAGCATATATCGAAAGCATGTGACGATATCGCTAGTGGCTTCCGGTCGTCGCGGGCTCCAGCGCGAACTTATCGCTCTCATCCATATCGACCGGCACGGGATAGTGGCCGGTGAAGCAGCCCATGCAGAACGTCGAGCGTGGCAGATCGATCGCCGCGACCAGACCGTCCAGGCTGAGATAATGCAGGCTATCGGCGCCAACTTCGCGCGCGATAGCCGCTGAGTCTTCCAGCTTTGCCGCGATCAACTCGGACCGGCGGGCAACATCCAGCCCCAGATAGCAGGGAAAGCGGAACGGCGCCGATGTGACACCGAGATGCACCTCGACCGCGCCCGCATCGCGCAACAACTTGACCAGCGGCTTCACCGTCGTGCCACGCACGATGCTGTCGTCGATCATCACGACACGCTTGCCCTTGAGCACCGCGCTCATCGCGTTGAACTTCAACTTGACGCCAAGCTGGCGCAGGTTCTGATCCGGCTGAATGAACGTTCTGCCGATATAACGGTTCTTGATGAGGCCATCGGCGAAGGGGAGCAGACGCGCGGCGGCATATCCCGCGGCAGCAGGTGACGCCGAATCGGGCACCGGAATCACCACGTCGGCCGGAACCGGAAACTCCTTGGCAAGTTGCGCGCCCATGCGCTGGCGGGCCAGGTAGAGCGAACGGTTGTTGATGGTGCTATCAGGCCGGGCAAAGTAGATGTATTCGAAGAGGCAAGCCGCCATCCCTTCGGACTTCTGGCCCACATATGATTGCATGCCGTCGGGGCCGTCATCGCTGATGACGACGACCTCGCCCGGCTCGACATCGCGCACCGACTCGCCGCCGACGGTCTCGATGGCGCACGTTTCGGATGCGATAACCCAATGATTCTTCAACCGTCCCAACGTCAGCGGGCGAACCCCGTGGGGATCGCGGATGCCTATCACCTCGGTGGGCGTCAGCAGCACAAGGCTGTATGCGCCCTCCAGTTGCGGCATCACCGACTGCAGCTTTTCCACGTATGTCTTGCCGGGCGCTCGCGCCAGCAACATCGCGATCAGCTCGGTATCGCTGGTGGAGTTCATCTTCTCGCCATCGGCCAGCAGACGCGCGCGAAGGGTGAGCGTATTGGTGAGATTGCCATTGTGCGCCAGAGCGAATTCGCCGAGGTCACTGGTCATAGAGACAGGCTGAGCATTCTCGATGCGTGTGCTGCCCGTCGTGGAGTAACGCGTGTGGCCAATGGCAACATGGCCCGTGAGGCTCTGGATCGTGTGTTCTTTGAAGACCTGGCTGACGAGGCCCATCTCCACATGGCGACGAAGGTGTTCGCCGTCGCCGGTCACGATGCCCGCGCTTTCTTGCCCACGGTGCTGCAGGGCAAACAGGGCGAAGAAGGTGAGTCTGGCGACGTCTTCACCTGGGGCGAAAACGCCAAATACGCCACACGCCTCCCGTGGTCGGTCTGGTTCGTCGTTGAGCAGGGCGTCGAGGGTCTGGTCTGATATGTCGTCGCGCATAGCGCCTAGCGTCTCGAGAGCGTTGTCGTTCAGCATGTCGTCAGCCACCGCAGACTCTCCGCCAGCCCGGCTGCCCACGAAGGGATGCCCGCTGGTCGCGCGGGTGTGCATGCGCATACCTCTTTCCTGGTCGTCCCCTGGCCTCAATTTCGATTTCACCAGATGTCTGAACCACTCCAATTTTACCGCAGGCGAGCGCGGAACTCCAAATAGAGTAGCCCTGTGCAGCATCTCGCGGCATCAGGCAGATTTCTCCCAGAAGAAATGATGCTTGCGGCCACACGCGTCGAGTCGTACACTGAACAGTGCTATGTCTATTGCTGTCATCACCGAACTTACCAAGTCATACGGCGCCGAGCTTATTCTGCAAGGCGTCTCATTTCGCGTTGATGCGCGTGACCGCATTGGCCTTGTCGGCCCCAACGGCGCGGGCAAGTCAACGCTGCTGAATATGCTCGCGCGACGTCTGGACCCGGATGGCGGCGAGATTGCCTACGCGCAGGGCACACTGGTCGGCTACCTGCCACAGGTGGCCGAATTTGTGCCGCACCATACCCTCTACGAAGAAATGCTCGCGTCGTTGGAGCACATCCACGCGTGGGAGCGCGAGATGACCAAACTTGCCGCCCACATGAGCGATACCGACGTGCTGGCTGATGCCGACGGTTACAACGCGATTCTGGAGCGCTACTCCGAGTTGCAGGGACGTTTCGAGCACGCGGGCGGCTATACCCTGGAGCAGCGAGTACAGCAGGTGCTGGATGGCCTGGGATTCACCCGCGAGCAGCAATCCGCGCCCGCAGCGCACCTGAGTGGCGGCCAGCAGACGCGAGCCGCGCTTGGCAAGCTTCTGCTCCAGGAACCTGAGTTGTTGCTGCTGGACGAGCCGACCAATCACCTCGATCTCGCCGCGCTGGAATGGCTCGAAGGCTATCTCAACGCCTGGCAGGGCGCGGTCATCGTCGTCTCGCACGACCGCTACTTTCTCGATCGCGTCACCGAACGCACCATCGAGGTAGACCACCAGCGGGCCGAGGTGTATCCGGGCAACTACACGAAATATGTGCAACTGCGCGCTGAAAAACTGGAGCGCTGGGCAAAGGAGTACGAGGCGCAGCAGGAATACATTGCCCGCACAGAGGAATTTGTCCGGCGATATAAGGCGGGCCAGCGCAGCAAAGAGGCGCGGGGCCGCCAGAAGATGCTCGACAAGCTCGACCGCCTCGAACGCCCACCCATCGCCAGCACGCTCAAGTTCCGCATGGGCGCGCAGATCGAGTCGGGTCAGATTGTGCTGACGACCGATAAGCTGGTCGTTGGGTATCAGGCAGGGACACGGGGCGCTGGGGTGCGGGTACAGGTGGCCGATACGCAGGTGGAACGCGGCGAGCGCATCGGCCTGATCGGTCCCAACGGTGGAGGCAAGACGACGCTGCTACGCACGTTGATTGGCCAAATTCAGCCACTGGAGGGACGCGCGATACTTGGCCACAATGTGCAGATTGGCTACTATGCGCAGACACACGAGCATCTCAACCCACGGGCAACGCTACTGGACGAGATTCGCCATGCCAGCCAACTGAGCGAGGAAGGCGCTCGCGGCTATCTCGGACGCTTCCTCTTCAGCGGCGATGATGTCTTCAAGCCAATCGGCGCGCTGAGCGGTGGCGAGCGTAGCCGTCTGGCGCTGGCGAAACTGACGCTGCAAGGGGCGAATTTCCTGGTGCTGGACGAGCCAACAAACCATCTGGATCTGCCTGCGCGCCAGGTGCTCGAAGAGGTGATGGCCACCTATGACGGCACGCTGATCTTCGTTTCGCACGATCGCTACTTCGTCGACGCCCTTGCGACAACAGTTTGGATGCTGGAGGACGGCGCGATCACGTCGCACGTCGGCAACTACACCACCTGGCGCACCCGCCGCGCCCAGGCGCAGAATGCCGCTGCAATTCAGGCTACCAGAGAGGCGACGAGTGGCCGCCGAGTCGCGCAGCAAAGTAGTGCGCGTTCCGTGCCACAAGGGCGTACGGTGGACCAGGTGGAGTTGGAAATCGCCGAGCAAGAGTCCGCGCTGGCCGCGCTAGAGTCTGCGCTCGCGGAGGCCAGCAGCGCCGCCGATGTCGCACGTATCAATATACTGGCGACAGACTACGGCGCCGCGCGCGAACGACTCGATCAACTGTACCAGCAGTGGCAGGAACTGGCGAGCTAGGCCGCGCTCACAGCCCTCCACGGCTGGACTGAACGAGACGATGCCGCGTTGTTCATGTACTACCTCGACGAGTCAGAGCAATAGTGATCTTGTCATAATTCGCCTGTTACAGCTACGCTTCGAGCACCGACAGGATATTGCCCGCTGGGTCCGTGAACCACGCGATCTTGGGGCCGCCGCCGTGGGCGATGCCTTTGGCGTCGGTCACCAGATCACCCTGGTTGTAGTGTTGAAATTGCACCCCACGCGCGGTCAGGTCATCTACCGCTTGCTCGACGTCGGCAACGGGGAAGTTCAAGATGGTAAACGTGGCGGGCGTGTGGTTTGGCTTGGGGTAGACGATGATTGTTGTACCACCGGCAATGTGAAGTTGGAGCATGCCATTTTCTTCGCCGACATCCAGCCCAAGCGTCTCGCCATAGAACGCCTTCGCCTTTGACAGATCATCGACAGAGAATCCGGAAAATGCTTTCGCGTCTTTCAACATCGGTCCACATCCTTCCTTCGCTTTGCGGAAATCTCACCGCCGTGACCCATAAGGGTAGCATATCAACGGTTCGCGCGTCATGCGACTCACATTCTCGCCAGCCGCCGCAGAGGCGGTAATCCGAAATGTCGGTGATTTCCCCGCTGACTGCCCTGAGTACCTCAGGTCAGCACAATTCCCGAATCAGGGCACATCTGGTATGCTGCAACCGCATCCTGTTGTGATGCGACATTCTATCGTAGGTCTGCCAGGGGAATTATCTATGCCGTATTACCTCGGACTGACTGGCAATATCGCCAGCGGCAAGTCAACTGTAGGCCGGATGCTCCAGGCGCTCGGCGTGTACCGCTATATCGATGCCGACCAGGTGGTTCACGACCTCTATCTTCCGGGGCAACCGCTGGTGGCCCGACTGGTAGAGGAGTTCGGCACCAGTATTCTTGCTCCGGATGGCGGCGTCGATCGCAAGGTGCTGGGCGCGCTGGTCTTTAACGATGCCGAGAAGCTACGCCGGCTCGAAACGCTGGTGCATCCCGCCGTGCAAGAGGCGGTCATCAGCCAGGTGCGCGGCATTCCAGACGGGCAGGTAGGCGTGCTTGATGCCATCAAGCTGATCGAATCGGGGTACGCGCCAATCTGCCACGGTATCTGGATCGTCCGTTGTTCTCCAGAGAACCAGTTGCGGCGGCTAGTAGAGCTTCGCGGCATGAGCGAGGAAGAGGCGCGCACGCGACTGGCGGCCCAGCCACCACTCGAGCCGAAACTCTCACAGGCCACTGAGATCATCGACAACGACGGCACAGTTGAAGACCTTCAGCAAAAGGTCACGGCGGCATGGGCGCGCTTCCACGCGTCGCTGCCGCGTCAGGATGAAGGAGAACAATCGTCGTGAGCGGAACCGCTCTCTCTGTCCGCCACACCAAGATCGTCTGCACGCTTGGCCCGGCAACCTCTACGGAGGAGCGCATCGAAGCGCTGATGCGCGCCGGGATGGATGTGGCCCGTATCAATTTCTCGCATGGAACGCACGACAAGCACGCGGCGACTATCGAGCGGGTGCGTTCCGTCGCGCGACGCCTCGATCGTCCGGTCGCGATTCTGCAAGACCTGCAAGGGCCGAAGATTCGCACTGGACCATTGGAGGACGGTAAACCGGTCTTTCTCACGGATGGCCATCGGTTTGTTCTGACGACGCGACCCGTCACTGGTACCTCCAAAATGGTGTCGACAACCTATGCCGACCTGCCGAATGATGTGAAGCGTGGCGACCGCATACTTCTGTCCGATGGCTCCATCGAGTTGCGCGTCACAGGTGTGGTGAAGCAGGATGTTATCTGCGACGTAGTCCACGGTGGGCCGCTCGCCGAGCACCAGGGCATCAATCTGCCGGGCGTCGCGATCAGTGCTCCCGCGCTCACCGAGAAAGACCGCGCCGATCTCGTGTTCGGCGTGCAACAGGGGGTCGATTATATCGCCCTCAGCTTCGTGCGCAGGCCAGAAGACGTGGTCGAGGCGCAGGATCTCGTGGCGGAAACACTGCGCGAGCTTCCTGAGCCGTGCTCCCCCTCGCCACGCAAACTGCATCCATCCGCCTATGCCGCTGAAAGGGCGATTCCCATCATCGCCAAGCTCGAAAAGCCCGAGGCGATTGACGCGCTCGACGCGATTCTGAAGGTGGCCGACGGTGTGATGGTGGCTCGCGGTGATCTCGGCGTCGAGATGCCACTGGAGCGCGTGCCAACGATCCAGAAGGAGGTTATTGCCAAGGCAAACGCGGCGGGTCTGCCGGTCATCACCGCGACACAGATGCTCGAATCGATGATCGAACATCCACGCCCTACACGCGCCGAGGCGAGCGATGTCGCCAATGCGATTCTCGACGGCACCGACGCCGTCATGCTCAGTGCCGAAACAGCCGTTGGCAGGTATCCGGTCGAGGCGGTTCAGGTGATGGCGCGTATCGCGTGTGTCTCGGAGCCGCAGTGCAATCATGGTCCCTTCGAGCGCGGCGACAAGCCACGCACCCATGCCCACGCGGTCGCCAGCGCGGCGCATATTCTGGCACGAGAGGCCAAGGCACATGTGATTGCCGCGTTCACTCGCACTGGCACGTCGGCGCATCTGATCTCGAAGGAACGTCCGGTGATGCCCGTGGTCGCCTATACACCGTTCGAGCAGGTATATCGGCAACTGGCACTCTGGCGGGGCGTGATGCCGCGCCACAGCGAGTTGATAGGCACGACCGAGCAGTTGATCTCGTGGGTAGACGAGCAGCTTCAGCATGAGGGATTAGTGCAAAAAGGCGATGAAGTCGTCATTATGGGCGGGATGCCTGTCGCGGGCAAAGCGCGCACCAATTTCGTCAAGCTCCAGCACATCGGCGAAAAATAGCCGCACTACTCTGCCGGGGTCGCTATGTTGCGCCGCCGGAGTCGCGCCCAAAGCCAGGGCGCCACGACAACACCGAGGATGCCAACCCACAGCGCCGTGGGAGTTCCGTAGAGACGCCCGAAGAGCAGCGTACCAGCCCAGCCCCCCAGCAATGCGAATGCCACCCCAACTGCCAGCGACGCCAACCACCCGTTAGCCCCCGACATGCCTCGCGCCGAGAAGCCTACTCGCGCCCCCTGCGCCAGCGCGCCGAGGATTACACCCACGTTCATCCACAAAAGCGTAAGCTGCACCATGGCTATGCATCCCCTCGTGATCGGCTAGATGGACGGTTCGAGCAGCGCGTAGACGACGCGATACAGTCTGAATCCATCGGCGATGAGCGGCCCAATCCCCAGTCCTGACTTGACCTCGACGTGCTGGAAGATGCTGAACTCCACGAATTGATGTGGCGCGCCAAGCCGGTTGAGCGCGGCATCGAAGTCGCGCGACTCGGTAAATGGCACGAAGGGATCGCTCTGGTCATGCAACAGATAGACGGGCGTCGCCAGGTCTTGCACGACGCTGCTTGGTGAAAGAGCGGCCAGCAGTTGATGCATCGCGGGTGAGAGCGCGGCCACGTTCGCCGCTGCCTGTTCAGGTTGATCGCCCGCCAGCAGATGATACGCCGCCTGAGTTGAGGGCGAAAGCTGGGCAAGCTGGTCGGCGGAGAGCGGGCTGACACCATTGGAGAATGCTGCGGTCAGAACACTGGCTTCTTGCGCGGGCACTGTGGCGGCGATCGTGTTCGCTAGCACCAGCAGCGGCACATTATCGGGCTTCCACGGCTGCGTCTTGCCGTCGGCGGTCAGCGCCCGTCGGCCGACATCCATCAGCAGTGATTCCGCGTGGAAGTAGCCGCCGAAAAACGTCAAGAATGCGATATGCCCGTGCATTCGCGGCTGCGCGGCTGCCAGGCTTGCCAGCGCGCCCCCCGCGCTAAATCCCAGGATGCCCACCCGGTTCGCACCGACCCCTGGCCAGCGTTGCAGCCGCAACACCGCTTGCGCGACAGCGTCCGCATCGACGGGAGCGAGCGCGTAGCTGATGAGCGTTGGCGTCGTCATCAACATGGCCACGATGCCGCTACGAGCCATCGCCTCGACGAGATTGATCAGTTGTGGTTCGCGCCGTTCGTCGCCCACGCCGGGGATGATGACCACACCCTCACGCGCGCCGGGAGTCAGGGGCGTTGCGGCGGCAGGCTCGTAGACATCCAGGTAGACAGTCCCGCCCTGTGAGGGAACCGTCGTCGCGGTGTGACGCACGTCGTCGCCGTTGACAGTGAGTGGCAGCGGCTGTGATGCCGAAATCAACGCGGGCAAGAGCATCGCCGCCCGCAGCGCGCCCCGACCCTGTGGTACGAGTGTCATCGCAACGCCAACAACCAGCAGCGCCGCCAGCAATACACGCGCTAGCCCCCGGCCAATCGCGCCAAGGCGTCTGCCAAGAGGCGAGCCGGAAGGGCGCCGCGACGCCTCCGACGGCGTAGGAATACGGGAATCTACGGTGGACTCGTGGGACATCGAGTCGTCTCCTCATGCTCGCGCCCATCAGGCGCAATCCATTTGCCGGACTAGCATAACACACCAGAAAGCAACGGGAACGCGCGTTGTTTCGTCTTGAGGTGTAACGTGACCATAGGACCCCGTTTGGAGCGCGATTTGCTACACTTTCCCGCTGGGCGTGTTCAAGCAGTTGAGGGTGAGGGAGTGGCGCATGGTTGGCCCGCGTATGGATGCACTGTCAGGCGGTTCATCGACGGTAATCTCGATCTTGAGCGTAAAGCAGTTTACACCCGATCAAGAGTCACTGGTCGTACGTGCCGCGCTGACGCTCATCATTCTGCTCGCCGCCTTGCTGCTGGGCGGCCGCATCGCCAACACCGTTGCCCATGTGCCAAGGTTGATCGAAACCGTGCGTGAACGCCGCGCCGCACGTCTTGGAGATGCCGAAGTGGCAACCCCTGAGGAGGAGCTAGCAGAAGAGACGACGTCGAGTCTCTGGCTGGGCCGAGTCGTACACATATGCCTCTGGATCTTCGCGCTATACCTGATTGGAGGCATCTGGTTCGTGGATCAGGCGGTGACGAAGAGTGAGCGTCAAGCGTTTCTCGATGCGCTGCACCAGTTCATCATCGACGCGTTCATCTCGTTGCTCGTCATCATCGTCACGCTGGTGTTAGCGCGGGTGTTGCAGCAAAGCCTGGTCGCCAGCCTGAAGCGCGGGCGCGTCAATCGCAATCTGGTGCTGCTGGCAGGTCGGGCCATCTTCGCCACCACCATCATCATTGGGGTCATCGTCCTACTGGGCATCTGGGGACTAGGCATCGCGCTGCCTGTCACGCTCATCGGCGGCCTGACGGTGGCGTTGACCTTCGCCTTGCAGGATATCCTCAAGAATCTCGTCGCGGGCGTCTACCTGCTGCTAGAGCGTCCGTTTGTCATCGGCGACCAGATTACCATCACGCCGTACACCGGCATCGTCGAAAACATCTACATCCGCGTCACCGCGCTGCGCACCAGTGACGGCGAGCGCGTGCTGGTTCCCAATGGCCTGTTGTTTAGCTCGGCGGTAGTCAACAATTCGTTCTATCAGCGGCGGCGGGTGGGGCTATTGGTCACCCTGCCCGACGATGGCTCGGACGCCATCAATGCGGCGCGGCAACGTATTCTGCTGACGCTGGAGGAACTGCCTGGTGCGCTGCGCACCCCCGCGCCAGAAGTGGTGTTTTCCAAGGCGAGCGGCGGCAAGGTGGACCTGAGCGCGCAATTCTGGCTGCCGATAACGCGTAACGACGAGACCGGTGGCGCGCTCTCCGATGCGATGGCGAAGGTGCGCATGCATCTGCCCGACGCGGAGGTTGGCCCGCTCGACGTCCCCCTCCCGGACTAGTCGACCCAAGACTTTCAGGGGCTTTTCGGCATACCTGGCTGCCAGCGCGTTACACTACATACGCCGGGCCAGACCGGCGCCCGTTGAAGCGGTATGTCTACTTGGAGAGCGGAGCGCACTACGGTGAATCAGAACACGCGCGTCCGCACGTCCACGCGTGGTCGGCGTTCGCGCGCGACTCCAGAGCAGCAGACAGGCGTGCATGCTGGGCCGAGGTATGGTATTCTAGGCGGGACATTCGACCCGCCACACCTGGGCCACCTTGCGCTTGCGCAGGAGGTGTACGTCCGGATGGCGCTTGACCGTGTCTGGTTCGTGCCGACACGCGAGCCGCCGCATAAGGCGGGCAAGCTCATCTCGGCGGCGGCGGATCGGCTGGCGATGGTTGAGCGGGCTATCGCGGCTGATGCGCGCTTTGCCGTCTCGACGGTGGAGCTGGAACGGCCGGGGCCGTCCTATACGATCGATACGCTGGGCGAGCTACGAGCGCGCTGGGGCGCCGATACGCGCATGGTGTTGATATTGGGGTGGGATATGCTGGAATATCTGCCCCAATGGCACAATGCCGCTGGGGTCGTCGATCGCAGTGACGGAATCGCGGCGGTACACCGGCCTGGTGTTGTCGCGGATGAGAGTGATTTGACGCGGCTCGACGAGCAGCGTCCGGGAGTGCGCGAGAAGCTCACGCTGATACAAGCGCCGCAACTCGCCATCTCTGGCACCGAGATACGCGCGCGAGTGGCACAGATGATGCCTGTGCGTTATCTGACACCAGACGCCGTTGCAGCGTATATAGAAACGCGCGGCCTGTATCAAAGCGCGGACCAATCGAAAGGGAAGAAGCGATGAAATATGCCGATCTCGGTCTCAACGACCGCGTGCGGCTGCGCAAGCCTCATCCCTGCGGCAGCACCGATTGGCGCGTGGTTCGGCTCGGCGCTGATATTGGCCTGAAGTGCGAAGGCTGCGGGCGGCGAGTGTTGTTGCCGCGCAGCGAATTGGAGCGCCGTATCAAGCAAATCTTGAGCCGGGGTAGTGAACAGACCGATCACGAAGTAGTGAGCGAAGGTAACCATGACGAACGCGCGACGCCGCAATGATCCGCTCGAGGAGCAGAATCCGATAAGCGACGAGGCGGACACGTCGCCAGCGGCGTACACGCCGCACCGCACAGGGCCGCTGCAGGGGCTTACTGATCCCTCGCTCGCGGTGACGAGTGCTACGCCGCGTGGATTTCGCACGCTCATGCGCAACCGTCTCTTTCTGCGATTGTGGCTGGCGCAGTTGATCTCTCAGACCATCATGAACGCGGCCAACTACGCGCTCATCATCGTGACGCAGAAAACTGGCTCCGGTGGCTTCACAGCGGCCGCTGGCGCCATCGTCGCATTCAGCCTGCCCGCGCTCTTGTTTGGCGCGCCCGCTGGCGTGCTGGTTGATCGGTTCGACCGGCGCCTGGTACTCTGGGTGAGCAATTTCCTGCGGGCCATCGCCTGTATCATTTTCGCTATCGTGCTCATGGTGGATAGCACCCCGCTGCTTCCCGTCTACATTCTGGCATTCTTCATCGCGCTGGTTGGGCAGTTTTTCGCGCCAGCCGAAGGTGCGGCCATACCGTTGCTCGTGCGTCGCGACGAACTCATTCACGCGCTCTCGCTCTTCAACATCACGTTCACACTTGCCCAGGCCACCGGACTCATCATCCTCGGCCCGCTGATGCTGGCGCTCATACCGACCTTCCGCATCGGCACCGCAGCTCACGGGCTAGACTTTACCTCGCGACAAACGCTCTTTATCGTCATCGCCGTACTCTACATGGTTTGCGTCGGCCTGATTCTCTCGATTCCGAAGGCGCGCATGCGGGTCAATCGCCAGGCGCGGGATTCGTCGGATGTGCTGTTCGCGTCCAGTGATATGAGCCAGGTGCGGCGCGTCTACGTCAGCATCCTGCAGACCGGCAATTTCATCCGCAAAGATCGGCGGCTGGTTATCTCGGTGGCTCAGCTCGCGCTCGGCGGCTCGCTCGTCGCGGTGATCGCGATGATTGCTCCAGGGTTCGTACAGCAGTTCTTCCACAAACCGGCAGAACTGGCGGCGCTGGTTTTTGTGCCTGCTGGCGCCGGGCTGATTCTCGGTTCCGCCATTACGCCCAACGTTGCGCGTCGGCTCGGCTACGCGCGCACCATTGCCTATGGCGTCATCATGGTTGCGGGCAGCGCGGCACTGCTCATCGGCACATGGGCCGCGGCACGTCAAATCTTCGGAGTGCAGGCGTTTGTTGGCCAGCCCGTGTACTTCGTGCTGATGCTAATGTGGACGTTTGCTATCGGCATTGGACTGGACTTTATCAATGTCCCGGCACAAACCATGCTACAGGAACATTCACCAGACTGGATCAAAGGCCGGGTGCTGGCCGTACAGGCAATGATCCTCAACGGAGCGACCATCCCGTTCGTACTGATTATGGGTCGAGTCGCCGATGGATTCGGTTTGCCACTCGCGGTGCTGGTACTCGCTGGTATAATAGCCAGTGTCGGCCTGCTGAGCGTCTACATCGGCAGCCGGTCCGACTCAGCGCAATCTGCATCATCATAAATAGTCTGGCAGGTCGCGTTGCGGGCAATGCTTATGAAAAAATATCGCGACACATACGGCAACGTCGTCAATTTAAGGCAGGTAGCGTGTGGCTTCATGGTGGGGAGATGACACGGGTCATACTTTCAGTTCGGTCGATGTGGATACGCTGTATCATCGTGATGGGACAATCGCTCTTCCGCAGAACACACGTGCAAGCACACCGCGACGAGTTTTCAAGCGAGCAGACACCCCTGAACCCCGGCGTATTCTGGTCTCATTGCTCAGCCCGATCGGCGACACATTGCTGGCGACGCCCGCACTCGCCGCACTCCGCCGACGCTATCCCAGCGCCTCACTGACGGTCATCGTCTCGGCCAGCAACGCGGGCATCCTCGAAGGCAATCCCGATGTCACAGACCAGATTCTCGTGCCACAGGGTACTGGGCCAACGTTGTTACGCTTCGCGCGGGCCGTCCGCGCAATCAAAGCTCAGCGCGAGAAATTCGATCTGGTCGTCAGCCTCTCGGCGGCCAGCACGTTCGTGACGTTCGTCTCCGGGCTGGCGAGCAAGCAATATAAGCTGCCGATGCCGCCGTTGTGGTGGCTGGTCGGTGGCCACTCGCAAGCGTTTCGCGCCCGCCACACGATTGACCAGTATTTACTCACCATCGCGCCATTGGTAGCGCCGCCAACGAGCGATGACGAGCGCGTGCCACGACTCTTCCTTACCCTGCAGGACCGCTCCGCCGCGCGCCGATTGCTGCGGGCGCATGGGCTGGCGCCGACGAAGTTGCTGATCGCGATGCATGTGGGTGGCGATGGCTTCAATGGCCGCAAGCGCTGGGCACCAAAGCGCTTCGCCGAAGTCGCCAACGCGCTGATCGAGCGGTTCGACGCGCACGTGCTGCTGATCGGCGGCAAGGTAGACGAGCCGCTAGCCGAGAAAACTGCTGCCCTGATTCCCCACGGTGCGACGGTGCTGGCTGGATCGACGCCGCTCAAGGTGACTGCCGCGCTGATCGAGGAGGCAACGCTCTTCGTCGGCAATGACTCCGCGCCGATGCACATGGCGGCGGCAGTCGGCACACCTGCTGTGGGCATCTTCGGGCCGTCCGACTGGAACGAATTCCACCCCGTCGGCAAGACCGGCTATCAGCATCGCGTCGTCCACTCGAACCTGGCATGCAGCCCGTGCTTCCGCTACCTGGGCAACGACGCGCCGTGGATTCCGAACACCTGCTATTCGCGCGCCTGCCTGAAGGCGATCACTCCGCAGCAAGTGATGGAGGCGGCCACCGATCTGCTCGCCCAGCGTGAGACCGACAAGGACCTCTCGCTCTAGCGGAACATATCGGTCGAGGCATCCATGAGAAGCTCGCGAGCCGAGGATTCACCACTGGCGCGTCGCACGTAGGGGTAGCCGCGAACCAGCGCCATCGGGCAGCGGCTGACCTTGCCCATTACCAACTCGGCGGCGGAGGCCAACTCGTCGGCTACCGCCAACACGCTCACTTGCATCGTCCGCCCGAAATCGTCCACCTGCCCGCGATAGTCTATCAGAGGAACAAGGCCAGCGGCGCCGATGGCCACATTGACGATACCATTGCGCCAGGGGCGCCCGAACGAATCGGCGATAATGACCGCCACATGCGCCCCCGCCGCTTCTGAGAGCGCGTGATGCATCGTTTGCGCGGTAGCATCCGGGTCGAGTGGCAGCAGACAGACCATCTCGTCGCCCGGCACATTCGACGCGTCGACGCCCGCGTTGGCGCAGACGAAGCCATGACGGGTCTGGGTAATCAGGATGCCGCGATCCATTCGTACGACGCGCTCGCTCTCGCGCAGCACCACCTCGATGTGGCGCGGGTCTTTCCCCCACGCGGCGGCCCATCGCCGCGCGAAATCGGATGGCTCGACGGTGCTCAGGTCCACCAGTCTGCCCTCGGCCTTTGCCACAATTTTATGCGTCACGACCAGCACATCGCCGTCGCGCAATTCCTCGCCCGCATCACGAATGGCGGCGCGCGCCAATTCGGCGAGATTCATGCCGGGAGTCACCTCCGGGAAGGCGCTCAGGCCAATCAGACGAATCTCTGGTGCGAATGTCATGACGCTTCTCCCGCGAAGAGGTCACGCTCGAAGTGGGGCGGCTGCCATAGGCCACGTGTTGCCAGCTCCCGCACATCTTCAGGCGTGTCGACATCGAATGCCACCCCCGGCAACTGGATGATACGTGGCTCGATGCCCAGTTCGCGGGCGAGCGCGACGTGGCGCGAGAGGCTATCTTCACCAAATGCGAATGGCATCGCCGCCGGTGGCCGAACCACGAGAATGTTGGTGCCGCGGCCCGCGCGATCAGGCGCAATCGTGATGGAGGGCGGCGAAGGCATCTCGGTCGCAGCAGCCGCCAGAGCGCGCACGTCGGCAGCGGCAAGTAACGGCAGGTCGCCCAGCACGACCATCAGCGCATCGGCGCCGCGCGCCAAGGCCCAGTCTCTCCCCAGTGCGACGGCATCATTCAACCCGCCGCAGTGCTGGCGCACAGCCGTCGCGCCGCTCCGCCACGCCCAGCGCAAGACCTCGTCATCCGGACTAATGACCCCAATACCACCATCAACAACCTGCGCATCCCGCAGCGCCGCAATCACTCGCTGCGCCAGCCACAACGCGAGATTTGCCCGATCGCTGGAGGCGAGAGCGCCCGCCAGCCGGGTCTTCGCCTGAGATCGGCGATTGAGCGGTACGATAGCGGCGAGCTTCATAGTGATTTCCCCGCTCGGATACGATGCTGCGCGAATTGCAGCGCCTCCTGGGCGAGCCGTAAACGATCGGACTGCGTGCGCATGACAGTATCGGTGACATGAACATCCAGGTGCAGCTCATCGCGAATTCGCCCGGCGAGCGACGCGTCAGCACTATCGATGATCATGCCGTCGAGCACGTCAGCATAGAGCCGGGCAACGCCAAACGCCGATACCTCATCACCCAGCCCCGCGAGCATGCGATCCGCTGGCCCGCGCAATGCCTGACCGCCGACGATGGGGCTGATGGCGACTCGTGGCGCGCGCGCCTGGCGTATCAGGTCCCGCACTCCCGCTACTGCCAGAATCGGGCCGATGCTGACGATAGGATTCGACGGGCAGAACACGATTGTCTCGGCCTGATCAATCGCGTCGCGCAGCGTCTGCGTTACCTGGGCATCGGCGATTCCCTCGAAACGGACGCCCAATACCTCATCACTGTGATGCCGCCGGACGAAATAATCCTGAAACGCCAGTTCGCCAGCGGGTGTATTGACGCGGGTGGCGACTGCCGCATCGCACATGGGCAGCAGGCGGGCACGCACGCCAAGCAATGTCGCGAACGCGCTTGCTATCTCGGTGGGCGTCTTGCCCTCGCGCAGCCAGCGAGTGCGCTGGATGTGGGTGGCGAAGTCGCGGTCGCCTAACATGAACCAGGTATCCTCGCCGTAGCGGCGCAACATGTCGAGCGTCGCGAAGGTATCGCCCGCGATACCCCAGCCAGTCTCTGGGTTGGCAAGGCCAGCAAGCGTGTAGAGCACCGTATCGGCATCCGGCGAGATGCGCAGCCCGTACAAATCGAAATCATCGCCAGTGTTGACCACGATGGTCAACGCATCAGGCGCAAGTGACCGATACAGGCCGTCCGCGAGTTTCGCCCCGCCGACACCGCCCGCCAGGGCAAGAATCATGTACGCAGTACCGCTTTCTATCCACCGACCGCTAATCCAACTCGTAGGCGAGCACTTTGCTCACCTTCAAGGTGATGGTCACGCGCTGCTGCCTGGAAAACTTCTCGGCTGACTGCTGATTGCCGCTTTCCTCGCCATCATAGCGTATCGCGAGATGGAGAATATCGGCCTGGGCGGTCGGCTGGTCGTCGTTGATCTCGACCTCGCCCTCCAACGTGACATAGCGATAGCCATCCGCCACGCACAGCGACGCACGCGCATCTCGCCGCAAATTCTTGTCCTTCACCCGGTCGAAACGTGTATTCATCAGAATATCGTTCCCCACGAGATCGTACCAGACGACCGACTGTTGCGGCGTTCCATTCTCGTTGATCGTCGCCAGCACACCAAAGCGCGGCTGCTCGATAAACGCGCGAACGTTCTCTTGAAGGTCCATGAAACTCTTCTCCTGGTGATATGCGCATGTGGCATATGGTATTGTGCCTACGCCATGCTGGCAGTCGCTGAAAGGTTAGCGTCCCGCGACGGGCAATTCGTGAACCGCCGTGATGACTTCTCGTGCCAGCAGATCGAAGATTTCGGGATCGCTGACGTTGGGCATGCTAAAGATCGCCTGGTCGAAGCCGAGGCTGGCGAGCCAGCGGAAATGTTCGATCGCTTCCCTCGGCGTCTTGGTACCGTCGCCGCCATTCCGGGTAATATGTGGCGCGCCCAACGATGTCTTTTCGATCTGGTCATACGGGCGACCCAATGCCTGGCAATGCTCGCGGAGCACGTCGAGCTTGTGTTCGAGCACGCCCGGTCGCGGCACGGCGAAGAAATTGCACGCGTCGGCGTACTGCGCGACCAACCGCAACGTCTTCCGCTCACCCATCCCGCCAATCAAGATGGGCGGATGTGGCCGCTGCAGCGAATTCGGCACGTTGAGCGCGTTTTCCAGGTGGGCATAGCGGCCATCATATGGCTTCGCCTCGCCTGACCACATCTGGAGCGCAATCTGTAGCAACTCTTCCAGCCGCTCAAACCGCTCTGACACTGACGGAAATGGAACACCCAGCCCGCGATGCTCTTCCTCGTTCCAGGCGGCACCGACGCCGAAATACGCGCGCCCGCCTGAGAGCACATCGAGCGTGGTGGCTGTCTTGACCAGCAGCGCCGGATACCGGTAGGTCACGCCGGTCACCATCGTGCCAAGCCGAATCCGTTCCGTTTTGCCCGCGGCAAAAGCCAGCGCGCTCCAACCCTCCAGCATCTCCTGGTCTTTAGGACCCAACGGCGGAATCTGAAAGAAGTGATCCATCACCCACAAGCTATGAAATCCCGCGTCCTCAGCTCGCCGCGCAATATCACCGAACGTCCGCCCCAGTTGTTCTGGACCGCCGGACCATCGAAAACTCGGTACCTGCAATCCTACGCGCATGATGCCTCCTGATACACGATACGCCTACCTGCGCATCGCTCGTGCTACAGAAAATATAGCGCGTCCTGGCAAGCCAATGTACGGGCACTCGTGGGAAGCTACCCAGGCAACTACGGCTATATCGATTCTCCATGCCGCCGTGGTTCGTCATGATACAATGTGAGGCATCTCGATAGTGGCACAAGAGCGGGCGAAGCGGGAGTGGTGGTTATGAGCGACAGACTGCAGATGGACGCCGAAGCGTTAACCCATGCATTCCGGCAGATTGTCGGCGTCGTGCTGGTCTACTGGCAGCGTGTTCTGCGCGTTGGCCTGCTCACCGCGCTCGCTGCGCTGATCGCGACTGAGGGCGTCTCCGCATATATGACCGCCTCATTTCCCCCGCCTCCGGTTACGCACCTGGTCGCCGTTGCGCTCGCGTTTGCGCTGGGCTACGCCGTGGCGATTACAACGCTTGCCGCGCTATTGCTCAAGGGTGGCCTTCGATTCATCCGCCATCTGGAAGGCGATGCGCAGGTGGGCGCGCGAGCTGCTGCGGTCTTTGCCAAGCGCGACGTTGGCGACCTGGGCGCAATGCTGCGACGTACCGCCGGCGGCACATCGCGTAGAGCGACTGCCCGCCCGGCACTCGCCAGGGTTGCCCCAAAGTCGCGGCCAGTGGCCAACGGGCGCGTGATGGCTGCCTCGACAATCGTTGGCAGCGTTGGGCTTGATGCGTCCCGTGATGTGGCTCGCAACACGATGCATCGAGTGAAGCCGCCGTCAGACGTCCGCTACATTGAGCCGCCCGGATCGCGCCGCGACCCTGATGACGCTCTGATATGGACGCCTGTGCCCGGCATGCAGGCGCTTCCGGTGCTCGCAACACGGCTCCCTCGCATCGAGTGGACGTATGACGACCTGTCGACGCCAACAAGTGCGCGGAGTGCCTCATATACCTCACCTGAAACGGCGCCACTGCCAGATCAGTCGCCCTGGAAGTCACCGCCGGGAGCGGTCGCGGCGTTGCGTGCTGACCAACCGCCCACGCATCGCGATGCGACGCCGGGACAGCATGACACTGGCGAGCCTGTTATCGCTCACGGCACGCCCGATGTTCCTGGCCTCATACCACGGGGCTGGCACCGCAACACCAGCATTACCCGTCCGATTCCAGCGGTCACGCGCCCATTGCCTGCTGTCACGCGACCGCTGCCCACCGTAGAAGGTGGTCGTTCTGGCGGCCTGTGGAATCGCGTGAGTAATGTACTCGTCGGCGAATCCGACTCATCCGAAGCAATGGCATACGCTTTTGACGGGCATCCGAGCTTTGAAGGTGACGTCTTCCCTGACGACACCTGGCTCAACGGTTAAGCAGCCGCTCTTGTGCTGGCGGCAGCATACTCGTCAATTTCTTATGTTAGTTTCAGGAAACCTTCACGTTGCGCTTAGGTCTTTCATCTACACTACAAGCTGTAAGAGCATGAACAGACCGCTGCGCTATGACGCGCAGCAACAGCAGACGGAAGGCGTGCCAATGGCGCCACGCCCGAATAAGCCGTCATTAAGGATTACGGCGGGAAGGGGTATCGCCATGGAGTACGTAGCTTTGCCAGACGTCTCGATATTGCCCGGAATTGATCCTGATGCTGCGGCCCCAACGTTGCCGAAGCTGCCGCCTCTTCGGGCCATTCGAGTCGGGGCGTTTACTCTCGAAGGACATTCCTCTACGATTCGGTGGCGGGGTGAGCCATTGCCGCTGAGCACTCGGCAACGCGATACACTGCATGTGCTTTTGCAGCACGCGGGACAGATTTTGAGTTGTGAGCGACTGAGCGCGATGCTCCACATTTCTGGAGAAAAGGTTGACGATTACATGCGCTCACTCCGTACCGCGCTCGAAATTGCCGGAGTGAATGTGCTGCCACGCCGGGCCGAGGGCTGCGGCTACATCTTGTGGCGCTAGCCTAGGGTGCTTGTGTTGTGGCGCTCGCTCGTCACCGACCGCGGTTCTTGCGGGGCGTGACGCATTCCCAGTGTGGATTGCGTGCCGTCCCGCTTTTGTTTTCCTCACATCTCTTCCTTACCTTCACGTTCCCCTGAAATAGGCATATCTGCACATCCTTGCGGCTGCCTCGTTCGTAGTAAGAAGTGGGTATGCTGAACGGTTATGGGCGAAGCGTTAGGTGCTGGCTACTTGCGCGGCGTCGTAAAATCTGAGACACTAGGACTTAACCTATAGCTGGCGGGCGATTCCCGCAGATGCAATTATGCGCGGTGAGAAGAGGAGCGGAGAGCGTGGAACAGCGTTTAATGAAGCTGCTGGGGACGGCTGCCAAGCATACGTTGGAAGCTTTGCGGCGGGCGCTTTTGGCGGTGGTGATCACGGGATTCTTGGTGGCGGCGATTACGGCCGTAGCAACCATCCTCGTTGGATTCGTCCTGACCAAGACGATCGGCGGCCCGACATATCTGGCGGCGGCGGCGCTCGCCCTGGCGTTCGGCTACGCAGTGGCGGCTACCGTCTTTATCGGTGAGATTCTGCGGGCAATCGTCAAGATCATCGAGATGATCATCGAAGAGTCCGAAAAGCTCGCGGCTGCCGCGCTGAAAGAAGCTGAAGTGCTGGCGCGCAAAGCCGAGCAAGAGGCCGTCCATCTGGGTCAGGCCGCGGTTGGCGATGTTGGCGCGCTTGGGCATGGACTGGGCCATGTCGTCGGCGGCGTGACCGGGGCAATTGGCGGCGCAGCGGCAGGTGCCGTTCACGAAGTGGGCAATGTCGAGCATGGCATCGCTGGGCATCTGCCGGGCCACCACAATTCCGCTGGCGGCGCGACAACGGTACCAACACAGACCCCCAACTCGTAGCTCGCAAGTAGCGGGTAGATCTTCGCGCGTGACAGTACCGCAAGAACTGTAACGGACCAGTGGTGACGCGATAGTGCGTCGGGCCATTGGTCCGTTTGGTTTGCGGTCCAGACTTTGCGGGTGATAGGCTTGCTCAGCATTACGGCATGTGCCGGCAAGCACCCCAGACGTCCAACGGATACGTGGGATATGTGGCTGCGCGCCGGGTTCTTCATCCTGGAGCAGTAGATGCGTCGGAGGTACCTCTGGCTGGCCGTGTTGCTTGCGGTCCTCGTCGTGAGCGCTGCGGGATACGTCCTGGCGGGCAGCCATCTCTACGCCCAATACCAGACGAGCCTCGCCAGCTATACCAGTTCCTGCGATACCCTCATCTCCTGGAATCCACCTCAGCGCCTCTATACGGGCCTCTACGTCAACCAGCCGAGCCTCGCCGTCGTGCGCTACCGCAGCGAGATGCGGCAGACATTGCGCATTTCCCTCAGCATTCCTCAGTTTACTCAGGACCAGAGCATCCAGGTGACGGCCGTGCGCAGCTTTCAGCAGTATACATTCAAGCCGCCCGTGCTCGACGTCGCCGCGCTCGACGCGCTTGTGGCGCCGGGGCAGCGTGTCGCGCAACTCCATCTGCGGGTGATGTCATTGAGCAAAGTACTCTGCGACACCAACGTGCCAATAACCCTCGTGTCGCGCCAGGTAATGAAATGGTATAGCTCCGGCACGGATGACAACTTTGCCTATCTCGCGGGATGGGTGACACCAGATGCCACGGTTATCAGCGCGCTGCGCTCCCGCGCGGTGACCCGGCTGGCAAGCCCATCAGGCGCGTCGGCGTACCCTGCCACCACCAGCCTGCACGGATACATTGGCGGCGCAACCCCCGACGACGTGCGCGGTCAGATCGACGTCTTGTTCGACACGCTCCAGTTCGACTACCACGTACGCTACGCCAGCGACGCCATTCCCTTCACCCGCGACGCGACGCAGCGGATTCAGCTTCCGGCGGATGTGCTCTCACAGAGCGCCCCCACCGCGATGTGCCTGGAAACGTCCGCCATTCTCGCCTCGGCCATCGAGAACCTCGGCATGCACCCCTACATCATTATTGTGCCTGGCCACGCGTTCATCGGCGTGGCGCTCGGTCCCACTGCTAGCGCGCCCATCGATTACTGGGAGACCTCGCTCGCTGGCGGCTATACCGGAAACCAGGCGAATATCACTGGGGAAAATGAGTTTAAGAGCTATCAGCAGAGCGGGAAGATTCTGCGTGTGATAGATATACAGTACGAACGCGATCACGACATCGAACCGATAGAATAGCAGTGGATTGGCGGCGAAGTGTGGATGGCACAGCGTTTCCGGCGTGGGTCGATGTAGGCAGCTTTGGCGGTCTGACCTGCGCGGTAGTGGCCGCCTCCGGCCTCGCGATCTGGGCGTTGGTGTTTCACCGTGGCACTCCGCGCCAGTCCGCGCTGGCGATACTGGTGTGCCTGGGGAGCGCGGCGGCGATGATCTTCCCGGTGTGGTGGGATCAGACACGGTTCGTGTTCTTTGGCGCGAGTCTCGACGTTGCCGAGGTTACACTGGTGCTGGCGTGGATCACCATCTTCGGATGGACCCTGCCACTGGGCATCCTGACCAGCTACGTGGCGCTGGCCGAGCCTCATAAACCCGAAGAACGCGCAGCAGTGAAGCGCAGCCCCCAGCTCGAGGCAGCCATGCGGCTGGCGATTGCCGACCCCGCGCGCTATGACTCCATCAACAAGGATGATGCGCCGTGGGCTCAGCTTGCCATCCTCGGCGATGATGAAACCGGTGGCGGGCGTCCGTTGATCTTGCGGAAACGGCTGACGCTGATCGGTCGCGAGGTCGATAACGACATTGTCTTGAACGACGAGCGCATCTCGCGCCACCATGCCGAGATTCGCCTGGATCATCGCCTCGCGGTGCTGCTGGACTTCGGCAGCATGAATGGCACGTTGATCAATCACCAGCGGGTGTCGCAGCCAGTGCCGCTGAAACGCGGTGACATCGTAGAGCTTGGCGCGCGCCGCTATCTATTTAGCGTGATCGACGCGGCGGACGGCAGTCACAGTGTAGACACCGCCAAGGTGCCCGGCGCGAATGGCGCGAAACGCAGGCAGACGCTTCCACCATCGGTTCTGCCTACGCTCGTCGTGGTGCAGGGCGAGGCAGCAGGTAGCCGCTGGACACTGCTCGATCCGGTGACCGGCATTGGGCGCGACAGCTCCTGCCAGATTCAGTTGCCCGATGCGACCGTATCGCGACGCCACGCGCAGATCGTGCGGCAGTCAGACGGCTACTACGCGAGCGATCTGGAAAGCAACAACGGCACGCACGTCAACGACGAGGAAATCACAACCCCGCGCCGCCTGCTCAATGGCGATCTTGTCCAGGTGGGCACGGTGGCTCTTCGGTTCGTCGCGCCGCTCGCAGATGATGATCTCGCGCGCGCCACCACCATTGACGACGACAATGCGCACCAGCCTTCCAACGGTCACAGCTCGTCGTCGCAGACCACCGTTCCGCTCACACACGAGATGGTGATTCGCCCGGCTGATATGCCTCCTGACGCGAGCGCGGACACGGACACCGCTACGGGCACGGATGGCGACCGCGACCTGGGCGAGGATGATGGCGCGATGCAGCACGGCGACGAACACACAGTTGATGGCGAGACGACGCCGCTCGACTAGCGCGGACGTGTTAGCGTGGCCGTGGCAGATTGCGCGATTTCCCCCAGCCGCCACCTGGCGCCGGGCGAAGCGGAGCCGGAGCGGCAGGCGCCTGATGCCAAGCCGCTGAACCTGGCAAAACCGGCCCAACAGGTGTTGGAGGCGCCGCTGGAACATGCGGCTGTTGCTGTGATGTCTCGGCGGATACGGGCGCTGGTTCGGCCCGTCCATCGGTGGTATACTCGGCGGCTGAGGCAGCCACGGGCGCGAACAGCCCGGACGCACTGACGTAAGATACCGTTGCGGAAGGTGCCGCGCGGGTGGCCACAGACGAGCGCGCCTGCGCCGAACGGAGAGCATCGCGCCGAGCATCGGCCACGAGCGCCTCATTCGTGGCGGCAAGCATGCGCTGACCGCTCACCAGCAGTGTCGCCGACCCGATCAGGAACAGATAGAGGCCTGCCTGGGGCGAGAGCGACAGATTGGAAGGGTCACTGCCAAATGAGGCGGCGAAAATTTGGGTGAGCGGAGCCAGCAACAGCCAGATGCACCCAGAAATGCCCACGCAGAACGCGCCGATGATGAGCGGAAGCGCCGACCAGACGGGATGCTGACGCAGCGAGGATGTGAACACCGGAAGCACCGCCATCGCCAGCATCGCCACCACCACCACCACTGGAGCGCCAATGCTCGCGGGCGTGACATTCACGCTGTTCACGCTAATCCACGGCAGGATCAGGTCGGCTGCCATGCCCAGCGAAACGGCAAGCACCACGCGACCGGGCAGGTCATGCGGAAGCCCGGTCACTGCGCGGTCGCCGACGTGGACGACCGATCCAGATGCGTGTGCCGTTCGCCCGAGTGCTGCGTGATCGGCTGGTGGCGCGAATGTCATCGTCCCGTGAGCGCCCTGCCCCAGCGGAGACTCTGACAGCGAACGCTCGCGATCTCCATAGACATGCCCACAAACCGGACATGCGCGCGCCCGGATGGCCATTTCCGCGCCGCATTCGAGGCAGAACATGGAGACTCCTCTCGCAGTCCGATTCCTTGGCCCCACCCTTCATGGACGTATCCACTGCTACCAGATGATTCGGCGAGGCCGGACCAGGTGTGTGGCTCACCAGAGCGCCATATCTGCCTAGTCCGCCTACGTCTACCTATGACTCCTCGTCATCCTCCGTCTGGTACTCAGCGTCTTCGGCGGCATGCAGCTCGGCGGCGCGTTGCAGAGCCTCTTCCGCCTCAGCATTGCGGCCAGCGGCAATCAGCGTCTGCGCCAGTGTCTCATACGCGACGGCCATCTCCGGGTCGAGCGAGACCGCCGTCTCAGCCATCTCGACCGCATCATTCGTGCGGCCAGCGGCGAGATAGGTATCCGCCAGGTCGTTGCAGATCGTTGGGTTCAGCGGATCGCCGACCCGCGCCTGCTCGTACGACGCGATGGCTTCGTCGTGGCGTCCGAGCGCATCGTAGGCGGAAGCCTGTTCGTACAGCGCCTCGGGATCGTCGGGGAAGCGCTGCAGGAACTCATCGGCGACCTTGAGCGCCTCGTCGTGTTGCTCTGAGAGATTGAGCGACGCGGCCAGCCCGGAATAGGAGTCCGCCAATGCTTCCTCGTCATCCTGGTTATCGGCCTTGCTATGCTCTTGCACCAGCCCCCTGAAGGCCTCAATCGCCTCGTCGTAGCGTTCGGCGTCGCGCAGCGCCTCAGCCAGGCTAAAGCGCAGCCCGCTCGACTCCGGCGTCAGGTCGGAGGCTTTGCGATAGGCGTCAATCGCGTCGTCCGCAAGCCCTTGTTCCTCGCGCCACGCGCCCAAATGCTCCCACGCTTCGGCGTCGTCGGGCGTCAACTGCACCACATGCTGCCATGCGTCAGCCGCCTCATCCACCCGCGCCAGCGACTCGTAGGCCATTGCCTGGGTGCGGTAGGTGTCGGGACTCTCCGGCTCAAGCGCCACCATCTGATTCGCCAGCGTCAGCGCGTCCTGCTCGCGGTGCGCCTCCAGGTAGGCTTGCACCAGCGTGCTGTAGCGTTCCAGGTCGCGGGGATCTTCGTCCAGGCGCTTTTCGAGCACGGCGATATGGTCGGTCTGCTGTTTCTGCCGCTCGCGCACATCCAGCAGATTATCCGCAGCGAGCGTGTTGTCTGGTTCCAGAATCTGCGCCTGGCGATAGGCCAGAATCGCGTCATCGAAGAAGCCGAGCTGCTTGTACGCATCGCCCACATTGATGAACAGTTCGGCGTTGCCAGTATCGAGCTCCAGCGCCCGCTGGAAGACTTCTAGCGACTCCTCATGCAGGCCAAGGTCGCCGTAGAGGTTGCCCAGGTTGATGTACGCCTCCATCAGCGCCGGATCGAGCCGGATTGCCCGCATGTAGGACGCGATCGCGCCCTCGACATCGCCGAGGTTCTGACGGGCCAGCGCCAGATTGTAGCGCGCGCGCGCGTCGCCCGGAGTGGCTGTTACGGCCTGGGCGAACGCCTCTTCGGCGCCCTCATAATCGCCAGCGGCGGCAGCTTCATTGCCCTGGCGCGAATACGCCTGTCCGGCTCCATCGGCACTGCTGCCGTTCGAGCCTGAGGCCCCCCTGGTCTGCTCGTCATATGGCATAGGTCGTTCTCCGATTACTGTACTCAGCGAAATTTACAGCGCCGCCAGCGACGCGTCAATCTTCTCCATCGCCTCATCGACATCGCTGCGCTCGATGATCAGCGGCGGCACAAAGCGAATGGTGGACGGCCCGGCGTTGGTAATCAGCAGCCCGCGCTCCAACGCGCGATCCATGATGTCGTTCGCCTTGGGGTCGGCGAGATCAAAGGCGCGCATCAGGCCAAGGCCGCGCTGGCCGGTGATGATGCTGCTGTGGCGGCTGCGCAGCTCCTGCAGCCTGCCTTCGAGATACTCGCCCATGTCGTCGGCATGTTCGATCAGGTGCTCGTCGAGAATCGTGCGGATGGTGGCAACGCCAGCGGCACAGGCAATCGGGTTGCCGCCAAAGGTCGTGCCGTGGTCGCCCGGCTCGAAGATGTCGGCACGCTCGCCCGCGAGCATCGCGCCAATAGGCACGCCGCCAGCCAGTCCCTTCGCCATCGTCGTGATGTCGGGGCGGACCTCCATATTCTCCCAGCTAAAGAATTTGCCGGTGCGGCCCATGCCCGCCTGCACCTCGTCGCAGATCAGAATCAGGTCCTGCTCGTCGCACCAGGCGCGCAACCCTTGCAGGTATTCGGTCGTCGCGGGGTAGATGCCACCCTCGCCCTGCACCGCCTCGACCAGCACCGCGATGGTGTTGTTGTCGGTCGCGGCTTTGACGGCGTCGAGATCGTTGAAAGGTACCTGCTTGAAGCCTTCCGGCAGTGGCAGCCAGGTATCCTGATACTTCTTCTGGCCCGTCGCGGCGGTGGTTGCCAGCGTGCGCCCATGGAACGAGCGCTCCATACTTATGATGCCAAACGCGCCGTTGCGATGCAGCCGTCCATACTTGCGCGCCAGCTTGATCGCGCCTTCGTTAGCCTCCGCGCCGCTATTCGAGAAGAACGAGCGCATGCCACCGCTCAGGTTGTACAGCTGCTCGGCCAGCTCGACCTGCCGCTCGTTGATGTAGAGATTCGAGACGTGGATGAGCTTGGTCGCCTGCTCCTGGATGGCACGCACGACATTGGGATGCGCGTGGCCGAGCACATTGGTGGCGATGCCCGCGACCAGATCGAGATACTCTTTGCCGTTCGCGTCCCACACGCGCGCGCCCTCGCCACGTTCCATCACCAGATTGCGCTTGAAGGTACTCTGGTAATACTTGTGCTCGAGAGCTACCCAGTCGCGCTTTTCCGATGGCTGCTCCGCGGCGGTTCCGCTGGAGGATGTTGTCGTGGTCATCCGATTCTTCTCCTTGTGTGGTACACGCTGGCGGCCCCCTCCCCTGGCCCATCCCCCTTCAGGGGGATGGGAAGACGGGACGGCCACTGTTCGCCTAAGATTATCCGTGCCGGAGCCTGACGGCGACTTTCTCCGTTCGAAGCGGCACACTCGCCTATTCGCCGTCTACTGCAGTTAGCGCGTATAGGTGGCGTTTTCGTCAATGTAGCCGTGGGTCAGATCGCAGCCCCAGGCCATCGCCGTTTCGTCGCCGAGATGCAGGTCAACATCTACCGCGACCTCTGCCTGGCCCATCGCCGCTTTGGCCGCCGCCTGGTCATACTCGGCCGCGATGCCCTGGCTCACGACCAGAATCCCGCCGAGCGCGATATCGAGCTTGTTGTGATCGAGATTGGCGCCGCTCTTGCCCAGCGCCGCGATGACACGCCCCCAATTGGGATCGCTGCCCGCCATGGCGCACTGCCAGATCGGCGAGTTGGTGATGGCACGAGCCGCCTTGCGGGCATCGTCGCGGGTGGGCGCGTGGCGCACCGTCACCGTCTGGAAGCGCGAGGCTCCCTCGCCATCGCGGGGAATTTCGCGGGCGAGATAACGGGTCACATGGCGCAGCGCCGACTCGAAGAGCGCGGCATCCGGCGACGACGCGTTGAGCGGAGTGTTGCCCGCGACGCCACTGGCGAAGAGCAGCACGGTGTCGTTGGTGGACATATTGCCATCGACGCAGACCATATTGAACGAGTCGTCCACCGCCCCGCTGAGCATTTGCTGCAGATAGGCTGGCTCGGCGGCGGCATCGGTGGTGATATAGCAGAGCATCGTCGCCATGTTCGGATAGATCATGCCCGCGCCCTTGGTCGAGCCACCCAGCCGCACAGTTTTGCCTTCGATTGTGAACTCGACGGCGATGGTCTTGGTGCGGGTGTCGGTGGTGATGATGCCCTGCGCAAAGTCGGGTCCGCCGCTGGAGTTGACCTCGATCTGCGCGATGCCCTGCTCCACCTTCTCCATCGGCAGCCGCCGCCCGATGATGCCCGTTGACGAGACGAGGACGAGCGACGGATCGACGCCGAGTTTCTGCGCCGCCAGCTCAGACATCCTGCGTGCGTCCAGCATGCCCTGCTCGCCGTTGGAGCAGTTGGCGTTGCCGCTATTGACCACCACCGCCTGCGCGTGCCCCCCCGTGCTGCTGAGCTTCTCGCGGTCGAGCAGGACAGTATGGGATGCGGTCTTGCTGGTGGTGAAGGTACCCGCCGCCGCGCAGACGCCATCCGCGACGAGCATCGCAAGGTCGGGCAGGCCTGCGTCCGACTTGATGCCACAGGCGGTATTTCCGGCACGGAAGCCGTTTGCGGCAGTGACGCCGCCTTCGACCAGGCGGACGCCAGCGGGAAGGTCGCGCGTCATCAGCTCAGGATATTCGGGCACATGGTCTGACACAGTATCTGACACGTTCAAGGCTCCTCGTCGAGCTTCTACAGGGATCGTTAGAAGCGATGCTACTCCACGGATTGCGGTACGTTTGCGCTGGTCACCCGGTACAACAGAACGTTAGACGGGCATAATACACAGGCTACGCTATTGTACATCGCGGGCAATGCCGTCGCAAGCGGGCGCTAAGTGGGTAGACATCTTCCCCTACCCCCGCCCGTTGGGCTGCTGCCGCTCCGCGCGCCTGCCCCCGACGCG
>DAHUXT010000069.1 GCA_027307065.1 Ktedonobacteria bacterium | reverse complement strand
TGGCGGCGGGCGGGTGTGGTCATGGCAACTCCCTTTTGCCAGACTGCGCGCAATGGGCTTGGACGGGGCTGGCGGCGGACTGTATACAGCCCGGCTATTTTGACACTCTCCCGGATGAATCTGGGAGATTCTCGGAGAACGCACATGGCAACCCATCACGTTAGCCTCCGAAGGGCCTGCCCGGCCCCACTGGACGTTGACTGCATCGCCAGGCGAGTGTTACCTCAAAAGCAACCCGACTCAAGCGCAGTGCACCCCGTCCAAAGTACGTTAGTGCTTTTACCCACGGGAACGATTTACCGTGGAACGCCCAAACACTATTTGGTTGGTGAGGTGCAAAGTGTCCTATAGGCCTATTCTCGCACAAGCGGGCAGCAACGGCAATGGTGGCGAGTTCTTCGTCGCCTGCGGGCGACAGCCCTTCATCCCCCGCTTGAAAGCAGGGGCTTTCTGGCTGGTTTTCTGTAACACGGCCCCAATGGCATTATTGATATACCAGGCTATTCTCTCGCCGCCACTCTGCTCTGGAAACAGCGACGTTCCTTCCATTCGTTGCGCTTTAACAGATTTTCCACAATGCGCCGGGTATATCCACCGTCCTGGTGGATGAATCGAATGTTTGTTCTAGTCAATGGTCGCGTCTTGACGCGAACGGGCGAAAGATGGTACATCTCTACACGACAATCGAATACTGACCGACCGCAACGGGAGCTTGGGGCGCCAGGCTGAGAGGGTGGCACAATCCGCCACCGACCGACGGAACCTGATCTGGGTAATGCCAGCGCAGGGAGTGAATATATCGCTTCACAGGGTTGGGGGACGCTGGCATTTTACGTCGGCGTCCCTTTTTCTTTGTCACTCCTCTCGCGCCATCGCCCTGGCTCTCAGTCCGCGCACAGTCGGTTATCGTGCGGCAATGCTGGGAGATGAGCGATGAAGATTCCGCTGTTAGAGGCGCGTGATGTCACGATGCGCTACCGCGTCGGCGGCAGCGACGTACCCGCGCTGCGGCATGTCTCGCTCCACGTCGACGAGGGCGAGTTCGTGGCGTTGGTAGGGCCAAGCGGCTCCGGCAAGACGACGCTGCTCTCCATATTCGCTGGACTTGAGTCGCCGAGCAGTGGAACCGTCTTGCTGCGGGGCGACCCAAATCCGCGACTACTTGGCCAGTCGGGATACATGCCCCAACGCGATCTGCTTTTGCCGTGGCGTTCGGCGCTGGGCAACGCGATCGCTGGACTCGAGGCGCAGGGCGTGCCACGGTCCGAGGCCGGTGAACGCGCGCGCTCTCTCTTCGCTGAGTTCGGGCTGGCCGGATTTGAGCGCGCCTGGCCCGCGACGCTGAGTGGCGGTATGCGGCAGCGCGTCTGCATTGCGCGGACGCTGTTGCTTGAGCCGCGCCTGATCCTGCTAGACGAGCCGTTTGGCGCGCTCGACGCTCTTACCCGCACCAACCTGCAACGCTGGCTGGCGGACCTCTGGGAGCGGCTGGGCGCAACGTGTCTGCTCGTCACTCATGATCTGGATGAAGCGCTGCTGCTGGCCGACCGCATTTATGTGCTCTCGTCCCGCCCTGGCGAGGTTCGACTGGAGCGCGCCGTGCCGCTAGAGCGTCCCCGCCGCCTGGAGATGCTCGCCCGCCCAGAGATCGCCGCTATCAAGGCGGAGTTGCTGGCCTCGCTACTCGATGCCGAAGTGGCGGGAGGCGCGGCATGAAGACACTACCCAAGGCGAGCCCTGCTGCCCGGAACGATCAGAGCGACGCCGTCGCCGCCCCTCGTTCTGACCTGAGCCAGCGATGGTCGCCGTCGCAGTGGTGGACGCGCTCGCGGCGAACGCTTGCGGAAACACTGCCCGCGCTGGGGCTGCTGCTGGCGCTGGCGTTGCTCTGGCAGTGGTATGCCAGCCAGCCCACCGTCGATGCGCAGATTCTGCCGACCCCGCTTGCCGTTTGGACGGTGCTGGTGGCGCAGCGCGATATCCTCTGGCAGCACATGCTGGTGACGCTGCAAGAAACACTCGTGGGATTCGCGGCGGCGCTGGCGGCGGGGGTGGCGTTTGGCACGCTGCTCGACTTCTCGCCGTGGTTGCGGCGGGCGATTTATCCGCTGCTCGTGGCTTCACAGACGATTCCGATCATCACACTGGCACCGCTGCTGGTGCTCTGGTTCGGCTTTGGCCTGGTCTCCAAGTCAATTGTCGTGCTGCTCGTCTGTTTCTTCCCAATCGTTGTCGCGCTGGCCGACGGGCTGAGGTCCGCCGACCCGGAACTAATACGGCTGTTCCGGGCGTTTGGCGCCGGATCCCTGCGCATCTTCTGGACGGTGCGGCTTCCGGGCGCGCTGCCAACGCTCTTTTCGGGGGTGCGCATCGCCATCGCCTATAGCGTCATCGGCGCAATCTTCGGAGAGTACGTCGGCTCCAGCGCGGGCCTGGGGTTTTATATGCAGCTCAAGCAGCACTCATTCGCGACGGCGGGCGTGCTGGCGGCGATTGTCGTCACTGCGTTGTTGAGCGTGGCGTTGTTCGCATCGGTGGCGCTGGCCGAGCGGCTGGCGCTGCCCTGGTATTACCTGCAACGGCAACGCATCGGCTAAGGTGGCACGAGAAGCGTACCGCGCAGGTGTTCAGGTATTCGGAGGTGTTCTCATTCATGGCATCATTTTCAACATCGTTGACATCGATTCGGCATCTTGGGCGAGGGCCGCGCATGGTGGCGCTGCTGCTGCTGACGGCGTTACCCGTGCTGACGGGCTGCGTTGGGCAGACGACCGCCAAACAGTATAGTGGGCCGGTCGCGCACGTGTCTTTCGCGCTCGACTGGACGCCAAACACGAACCACACGGGCATCTATGTGGCGATGCAGAAAGGCTTCTACCGCCAGAACGGCATCGACCTGACACTTACGCCGTATTCGAGCAGTGTCTATCCAGAGCAGCTTGTTGGCTCCGGCAAGGCAGAGTTTGGCATCAGCTTCCCGGAGTCGGTAACGACCTTCCGCGCGCAGAAAGTGCCGATTGTCTCGCTCGGCGCAATCATCGCGCATAACACTTCGGCACTGGTCACGCTCAAGAGTTCGGGACTCGACAGCGTTGCCAAGCTGGCGGGCAAGCGCTACGCGGGCTTCGGCGCTCCCTACGAACAGCCAGTGATCTCGCAGATGCTCAGTTGTGCGGGCGCCAGCAGCACGGATTTCCAGAATGTCGCCACGCAGCTCGATCCGATCGCGGCGCTCAAGAGCGGCCAGTTCGATTTTGCCTGGGTGTTCCTCGGCTGGGAGGGCATCGAGGCACAGCAACAGGGCGTCGCGCTCAATACTTTCCCGCTGAGCGACTACTGCATTCCGGACTACTCGTCGCCCGTCATCATCTCGAATCAGCAGCTCATCCAGCAGCATCCTGATGTCATCAAGCGCTTCATGAAGGCAACCGCCGAGGGCTACCAGTATGCGATTCAGCATCCCGACGATGCGGCCAACCTGTTGATTCAGGGCGCGCCCAAGGGCAGCTTCGACGATCAGCAGTTGGTGGTCAAGAGCCAGGAATACCTTAGCCCGCTCTACGCCCAGGGTGAGGCGTGCTGGGGGCAGCAATCGCTTGCCCAGTGGACGAACTATCCGCGATTCATGTACAACCACCACGCGATCCAGGATGCCAATGGCAACCCGGTGACGCATGAGCCGGACTACAGCGAGGCGTTCACGAATAGGTTCTTGCCCGCGTGCTGACTGAGAACTCCCTGGCCGCGGCATCCTGATGGTGGCGTCGTGACTGCAGGCCCGATGGCGGACGTTCCACGACGGCGCTACGTCTCCAGGAAACGCGCCACCCTGGCACGGATGCCCGCCACATCCAATCCAAGGTCGTGGTCGTGCTGCTCCGGCGTGCCATAGCGCGTGATGAGTCGGGGTGGCACACCAATGGCCTCGACACGAACGGGAATATCGCCCATCGCCGCCGTCACTTCCGGAATGAGTGTGCCCGCGTAAAATGGCTCGACCAGGATGACGTGGCCATGTGGCCTCCGCGAGCGTAGCGCCTCACCATCGAAAGGCACTACTGTCGTGTAGTAGAGCACTGTCACGTCAAGCCCTTCGGTGGCCGCAAGTGTGGCCGAGAGCATTGGCCCTACCGTCACGATAGTTGCGCGCGATTTTTCCGACCCTTCGCGGATCACCTCCGCCCTGGCAAACCGCACCCGCTGGGGCACGGAGTTCTGCCGCTCGCTCAGGCGATAATAGGTCGGTTGACCGTCTGCGTAGTGGGCGCGAAACAGCGTGTCGAACTCGTCGGCGGCGCCGGGAACGACGATGCGCATGCCTGGCAAGCTGCGCAACACCTGCACATCGCCCGAACCCTGGTGGGTCATGCCTTCGGCGCTGTAATCGTACGATGCGCCAATGGTGACGAAGTTGCCGCCAATTTGCTGGTAGACAAAGTCGTCTTTGATCTGCTCGAAGGCGCGCTCGGCCAGAAACGGCGCGATCGTGTGAACCACCGGGATCATCCCTTCAAGGGCTAGCCCGGCCGCCATGCTCACCATCGCCTGCTCGGAGATGCCCACATCGTAGATGCGCTCTGGCTGCGCGCGATAGAGGCTCTTGTCGAAGAGCGAGACGCTGATGCCGCCGAGCAGCACGGCTACGCGCTTGTCCTCGTCGAGGATATCTGTCAAGGTGCGCACCATCTGCTGGCGCATCGCCAGTTGTTCTATCGTCATCGAGATACTGTCCCCTCAAATGATGCCGCTCTCAGCATGGCATGTCAGATATTGTCAGGCGATCGTAGCGACTACCGTGGTTGGCTGGCTAACGCACTGGCGCTGGAGTGCCGTCTCGATTTCGTCCAGGTCGCGGCCATTGACGGTCGTCGTCTCCCAGCCGAACTGCGCGAATTTCGCCGCGATGTCGCCCAGATTGGGGGTGCTGCTATAGTTGTTCACGACGATACAGGTCAGGTTGCCCAGACCCAGATGACCAGCGAGCAACGCCGACTCCCAGATCGATCCTTCGTTGCATTCGCCATCGCCAACCAACGCGAAAACCCGGCTTTCGCTCCGCTGGATGCGCAGCGCGAGCGCCATACCGGCAGCCATCGGCAGTCAGTGGCCGAGCGAACCGGTAGATACCTCGGCGCCTGGCACCTGATTGCGGTCGGGGTGTGCGCCCAGGATGCTATCCCATGTCATAAAGCGCCGCAGCTCGTCGGCAGGGAAGAATCCCTTATCCGCCAGCACGGCATAGAAGGCTACCGGGCCATGTCCCTTGCTGAGCACGAAACGGTCGCGATCAGGGCTGCGAGGATGTTTCGGATCGTACCGCATCACTCGGTCATAGAGCGTCCAGATCACGTGTAGTGTAGAGGCGGCGCTGGCGTCGTGCTTCTCATCGCCGGTCGTCAGTCCCATCAAACGCTCTATGCGTTGAATATCGGTATCCATGTTCTCATCTATCTCCGATCACCACATGTGCCTTCTGGCACTGTCTAGGTCGTCGTCGTGTGAACGAGCGCCAGTCTGATATGTACCGGACAGAACATGACGTAATTTCCATCGCTCGCCAATGGGCAAAGGTTCGGGAGTAAAACTGTACCTCTGGTCAGTATGTGAACGACACCGCTACTATCCTTTGTGAAGTGGACTGCACATTGCGAGCATGTTGCCGCGATGCCGCTCACTCGGCGATTACTCAGGAGGAACACCCCGCATGGCAACACAGTTTGGCGTATTCGTGCCCCAAGGTTGGCGCATGGATTTAGTCGAGATTGCTGATCCGGTGGAGAAGTACGAGGCAATGACCCGCGTCGCCAAGGCTGCCGACGCCATTTCTGCGTTCGATTCCATTTGGGTTTACGACCACTTTCATACCGTGCCAACTCCGGAGCTAGAGACGACTTTTGAGGCGTGGAGCATCACCGCCGCGCTGTCCCGCGATACCAGCCGTGTGAATATTGGCCAGATGGTCACCTGCAACGGCTACCGCAATCCCGCGCTGCTGGCGAAGATCGCCTCGACGATTGACGTGATG
Organism: Ktedonobacteria bacterium; assembly: GCA_027307065.1. Lineage (GTDB taxonomy): Bacteria > Chloroflexota > Ktedonobacteria > Ktedonobacterales > JADMIN01 > DAHUXT01. The sequence goes on along the minus strand of DAHUXT010000069.1, from coordinate 8,466 downwards.
AGCCACGGTCGCCTCTATTGCGGGCTGGGCGCGGGCTGGTACGAGCACGAATGGCGCGCCTACGGATACGGCTTTCCCGAGACACGCGACCGGATGCGCATGTTCCGCGAGGCGTGCGAGATTGTGATGAAGATGTGGACCGAGGACTACCCGACATTTGAGGGCGAGCACTATTCGATTCACGGACCGATCAACGAGCCAAAGGGCGCGCGCAAACCGCATCCATCGTTCTGGATTGGCGGCAGCGGCGAGCAGGTAACACTCAAGCTGGTGGCGCGCTTCGCTGATGCCTGCAACATGGGACCAGACCCCGAGACACTGCGCCGCAAATTCGCGATTCTGCGCGGGCACTGCGATGCGATTGGCCGCGACTTCGATACCATCATCCGGTCGAGCAATATCCCGATGTTCCCGCTCAAGCCTGGCGAAGACCCGAAGGTCGCGACAGAGCGGGTTCGTAAGTCCGTCGGTGCGACATATGAGGACTATCTGTCGACCGTGTGGGTTGGCACGCCGGAGCAGCTTGTCGAGCGGATACAACTGGTAATCGACACGGGCGTCAACTACGTTATCGCCTATATCCCGGAGGTCGCCTACGACCACGACCGCATGCACCTGTTCGCCGAGCAGATCATTCCGCAACTCCACTAGCATAGCGGGATGCAGCTTCTCCTCGCGACAGGCAATACCCGCGCGACCAGGGAAATTCGCCGGGGCCTTGTGGCTCCGGCACGCGCTAGCCACCCCCGTCGTAATCGCCCCCACTACGCTGTCTCACCGCCATCGACCACGAGACAGTGTCCGGTAACGAATGCCGAGGCTTCTGAGCAGAGCCAGAGCACCGCTTCCGCGACATCGGCTGGACTTCCGAGCCGGTTCAACGCGTTGGCGGAGGCAATTCTCGCAGTGTTTTCGGGATCGTCGCCCTCGCGGTCAAGATACATCTGTGTTTTGATCGCACCGGGACACACCGCGTTGACGCGAATGCCCGCACGTCCGTATTCGAGCGCGGCGGCGCGTGTGAGTCCGACGATGCCATGCTTGCTGGCAACATACGCGGGAGTATTGCGCGATCCAGCCAGCCCGACAATTGATGCATTATTGACGATGGCGCCGCCCCTGGTGGCCAACTGGGGAATCTCATATTTCATACAGAGCCAGACACCCTTCAGGTTCACGGCCAGCACGCGATCCCATTCGTCCTCGGTGCAATCGGCAAGCGGCCCATGCTCGATATTGATGCCCGCGTTGTTGAAGGCGCAGTCGAGCGATCCCCATGTCGTGATCGTCGTTGCAATCAGTCCGGCGACCTCCGCAGCGACTGAGACATCCACCTGGGCAGAAAGCGCCTCTCCACCGCTGTCAATGATCGCCTGTACGGTTTCTTTCGCCGCCTCGCCGTGGATGTCAGCGATCATGACGTGCCCACCCTCACGCGCGAAGGCTAACGCGGTAGCTCTGCCCATGCCGGAGCCGCCACCGGTTACCAGCGCGACCTTGCCCGCGAATAATCCAGCCATGCAATGTCCTTTCAAACCCAGCGCACCCTGGCTTATGACAAGCATAGCATGGGTCCGAGGCGCATGGCTGGAGTGCTGACAGTCGGCCGTAGCGACACCGGCTGGCTGTGTTATACTGGCGCTGCCGAACGATGGACTCACAGATGCGGCAAGCATTGCGTCAAGCAGGTGCGGCGAGCGGATGTCAACGGGCCGCGAGAGGGAATAAGAAGGACGATGGGCAACGACTGGCGCAATACGCTGCCGACATTGCGCGAGGAGACACGCGCGGCTCAGGGCCGGGCGTTGGAGCTGCTGGCGAGCGCGGTTGTCATCTCGACATTGCTCAGCCTCGCGATCAACCTCGGCTCGTCGCTCATCGCTGCCACCGTTCCCACGTCCGTTCAGATTACGCTGATCGTCGTCGCATCCACGCTGGCACTGGTTGCCATCGTCATCCTGCTGCCGCGCATCTCCACCACCGTCAAAGAGTTTGAGGAAGACATTGAGATACTGCTGCCGTTGATGGTCACGCCGACGGATATCAGTGTGTTGCGCGTGCGTCACTATGATGAGCTGACGGAGCTAGCACACGCCGCCGTCAGTCATATGTCCGCCGACCAGCGCCAGCAAGTCGCGAAATTATTACTGGCACATCATGGCGATGCCAACAGCGCTGAGCGGCGCAAGTTGACTGCCTTTCTGCTCGAACTTACTCAATTTCTGATGACAGCGCAACTGGTACGTGAATCGCGGACGTTGCTGGGACCGCATGCCGCCTACCACAAGCTCCGTGGCGTTGCCCGCCAGCAGTCATCCGTCAGCAGTGCGGAGTGGCAGGGTCTGGCCGCGCAGGTCGTCTCGAACGCGTTTCTGCAGCAGCGGACTCAAGGTATCCCGGAGAAGGTGCTCTTGCCTGATGGCGTCTCGCTCTCGCTGCAAGAGGTGGCTCCGTTGGCGCTCGGCAAAGTTCACCGGCAACGTGGCGGCGCTCCGGGCATCGCCTACATCCCGCTGCTAGAGGCGCACTCGCGCCGCGATATCGCTTTGCGCATCGGCGCAATGGTTGGATTCAGCGAGCATGGTCTGCCGAGCCTCAACGCGCCGCAGCGTGGCTTCACCGCTCGCTGTGTGCTGCGGAACGCGCGCGACCAGCGGCTGCGCGACCTCGCCGAGAATGAGGAGCAATGCGCCGCCGAGCTACACGGCTCGCGCCGCGGCAAAAAGCCTGAAACGTCCGAAACACCTGATGTCGCCGCCAGGCACGCTGCCGCCTATGCTAAACTGTACGACGCGGGCAACAAGCCCTATCTCATACGCGTCTTCGTCCGGTTCGACGGCACATTTCGCATCCGTCTGCTGCTGAGCGACCGGCGCCAGCGCGGCCAGTATGCCTGGGGTGCGGCGCTCTCACGACTGCTGGCGGAGACAGACATCGAGGTGTTCCTGGCGACACTGCGCGACCACGGACAGAAGGCGCCGCGACGCACATTTTAGCGAGACGTAACACACTCTGAGCGGCGAGGCTCCCATGACACGCACGTTTCTCGCGCTTGAGTTGCCCGATGCAGTCAAGAATACGCTTCGGCGGCAGATCGAACGGCTAGGGCGGGCGATCCCTGAGATACATTGGGTGAATCCTGACAGTTTACATCTGACGCTGGCATTTCTTGGCGAGATTGATGATGCCCAGCTGATGGCGGCGTCCGAGTCGGCTGCGGCCACCGTACGCGCGAATGCCCCATTCACGTTGCGGCTGGACGGCCTTGGAACGTTTGGGTCTGCCCAGGCTCCGCGGGTTGTCTGGGTCGGGTTGGCGGGCGACAAGGCGCGACTCATGCAGGTACAGGCGACCGTAGCCGACGAATTAGCGGCGCGTGGCTTCCCCCGCGAGCAGCGGCCATTTGCTCCCCATCTGACACTGGCGCGTATCAAGAGGCCACTTTCGGATGCGGCGCTCACCACGCTCGCCCGTGTCCAGCGCGAGCCGCTGCCCAAAATGACCTGGCAGGCGGATGCCATCTCCGTCATGAAAAGCGAACTCTTGCGGCCTTCCGCTCGGTATACCGCGCTCTCCCACTGGCCACTATGCCTGCCTTGATAGGCCGCTGCCGCGCGCCCACCGGTCACAAACGCCATTGGTGATAGAATGTGCCGGGCACAGAGCGCGTTTCTCTCGCCCACCGATCCAGATGTCGTCATAGATCAATGTTGAAGATTACAGGAGATAGATGGTGATGGCCGGAGAGAATAGTTTTGACGTGGTCTCGCAGTACGACGAGCAGGAGCTGGCCAATGCGCTCGACCAGACGCGCCGCGAAATTACCACGCGTTTCGATCTCAAAGATACGCGCACGGAGATGACCTACGACGCCAAGAAGAAGTCGATCACCATTGTCACCAACAGCGAATTTACGTTGAAGAATGTGCGCGATGTGCTCGAATCGAAGATCGTGCGGCGCGGCCTCTCGGTCAAGATCCTGAAGCTGGGAACCATCGAACAGGCTGGGGGCAATCGCGTACGCCAGGTCATCGACCTGCAAGATGGCATCTCGCAGGAGCTCGCCAAAGAGATTACTAAGCTTATTCGCGATAACTACCCGAAGGTGAAAGGCCAGATTCAGGGCGACGCGGTGCGTGTCGTCGCCAAGAGCCGCGATGATTTGCAGGCGGTGATCGCCGCGCTCAAGGCGAAGGACTATCCCGTGCCGCTGCAGTTCATCAACTATCGCGGATAGCTTCGCGACATGCCCACGGTATGCCCGGCGGGCGTCTCGCGTTTGGCAGTACGATAGTACCATAGGACAAGAGCCGCTCGCACCCCTTCATTTGGGCACTCGCGCATCAATGGCTGACTGTTTCGCAATCCACGGATAATCGCGGCTAGTTGCCATGTTATACTGAGCGCCGGACACTCTACATTGGCGATTTCCGGTGTGACGCCTGACGCTTGACGCCTAGCTCTCCCATGCGGCGGTACTGCTATCTATCGCCCATTGTTCCTGGCATCCCTGCATTGTGGCGCTGGATGGCGTATCCTGGAAGTACCTGAGTTTGTGAATCCGCAGCCGTGCGCAGCGCGCCTCTTGTCGCTCTACCCCAGGATGCATGGTGCTGGAGTGGCGAGTGGCGGTCAGATGGGAAGTTGGAGCATGGGCAGACGAGGCTCTTCTGGTGACTGGGGCGACCCACGAGATATATCAGGCTCGCGTTCGGGGCGCGGTCGGCCACAGGATGATGGTCGGCGGTCCGGCGGTCGTCCGCGGGTGAGTGGTCCCCAGATTGGGGCGGCGTTGCGCGAGGCGCAGCAGCTTCAGCAAGAGGGGCAGCTCGAAGAGGCTGTGCTCATCTGCGAAGATCTGCTCGATGAGGGCGTCGATCGCTCGGATGTCCATTACTTCCTCGGCTGGCTCTATCAGGAATCTGACCGCTGGGAGGACGCCGCGGGCCAGTTCGATCTGCTGCTCGACGACCCCGACTACGCGCTCTCCTGTTATTATGCGCTCGGCCAGTGCGCGCGCGGCATGGGCAATCTCGAGGAGGCGGCGCACTACTTCGACGAAGCGGTAGACCGCGTCAATCTTGACGCGCTGACTGTTGACGAGGTGGACCAATTGCTCCAGCTCTGCCAGGAGGCGGCGGAGACACACCGCGAGATGCGCGACCTGGAAGGGGCGGAGACGGTCTTTTCGGCGCTGCTGGGCTTTCTGCGCAGCCAGGGTTGGCAGGCGCAGGTGGATGAAGCTGAGCGCATGATGCACGAGGTGCTGGGCACGACGCCACAGCCTAAGCGCCGTCAGCACAACACGGCGGGAGGCGGCGCACCCGGAAAGATTCCGCAGCGCGGGACTCCCAAACGCGAAGTCCCCGACTCGCCTATTCCCGACCTGCCAATGCCCGACATGACTCCGCCTGGGGGTGTGTCGAATTCGATGCGCGTGCCATCTGAGGCCGACTTTATGCAGCCAATGCCGCCGATGACGGCCTCGGGTCGCATGCCAGCGGCTCCCGGCGCGGGTATGGGTGGCATGAGCGGTGTCGGCATGGGCGCGCTCATTGGTGGCGGCGCAAACGTGCTCAGCGGTCCTCCCGGCGGGAATGGCGATCATCTGGCGCAATTGATCAATTCGCTCGGCATGGCTGGCAGCGGCCGCGCCAGCCTCATGGGCTTGCCGGAGCCGTTGCGCTCGCAGGTGTCGCAGGCGGTACATAGCATCGAGAACTATGTTGCGCATGGACTGCTGACGGCTGCCATCGAAGAGTGTATGGCGGTCATGGAACTTGCGCCGCAGTATCTCGATGTGCATCTGTTGCTTGGCGAGATCTACGTGCGCCAGGGCAAGACAGAACAGGCCGTCGCCAAGTATGCCGTGCTGGTCGAGGCGTATTTGACCAACGGTCGGATCGATGACGCGATTGCCACGTTCCGCCGCATCTTGCAACTCGAACCGAGCAACCTGACCTATCGCGTCAAGCTGATCGAGTTGCTGACCCGCCAGGGTCGCACCGACGAGGCGCTGATCGAGCGGATCGCCGCCGCCGATGCCTACCAGCGCATGGGCTACGCCGATCGCGCCATTGGCGAGTATGAGCAGGCACTCATGGCGCAGCCGAACAACATCCAGGTGCGCCTCAGCTACGGACAGGCATTGATGAAAGCAGGCCGGACTGCGCAGGCGGCCGGCGAGATACAACGGGTGCTTCAGATTGACCCTGCCAACGTGCGCGCGCTCGCGACCTGGCAGATGGCGCTTGCCACCGGATCGATTGCGTCGCCCGCGATCAGCTCTCCGGGGACAAATTCGAGCCGAGCCGCGTCGATGGAAGTGCTGGCGCGTCTGCTGACAGCACTCCGGGCGGAACATTTCTCCAGCTACAGCGATGTCTCGCGCGATTATCTGCAGACGTCGGACCTCAGCCCGACGAATCCCGATCTACGCTACGCGCTGGGTCAGATTCACCTGGTCACTGGCAGACATCAGGAGGCGCTGACGTGCTTCGAGCAGGTGGCCACCGCTCCAGGGCTGGAGGTGCTGGCGCACTTCGCGGCGGGGCAGGCCCTGCTGATGGCTGGTGATCCGCAGAGCGCGGTGGGCGCGGTCCGCGAGCTGGAAGAGGCATCGGGATTGGCGCGCACCCGGCCGCCCGATCCGGCGGTGTGGATGGCTCGCCCGCGGCAGGATGGCGAAGAGCAGCTCAATCCAGAGATGGAGGTCGCGCTGCTGCTCTCGCGGGCGTATCAGCTTTCGGGCCAGGCGCCGCAGGCCAAGGCGTTGCAGCTCTCGGTGCAGACGCAACGCGCGGTCAACGATGAAGTCTATCAGGCGCTCTCGCAGATCGCGGCGCATCAGGGCGATCCACAGGGACAACTCCAGGAATATGCCAAGCTGGTACGCCAATATCGCGGCAATCGCCAGCACGAAAACGCCCTGGCGGTATTGCGTGAGATGGCAAAGATCGCGCCCGATGAGCCGTCGGTGCATAGCGAACTGGCCGAGATTCAGATTGCGCGTGGCATGTTAGATGACGGCCTCAGCGAGTACCGGCACCTCGCTGACATCCACGTGCGCCACGGGCAACTGCGAGATGCCTCGGTGGTCTTCCAGAAGATGTCGGAAGTCGCGTGGGGTGTGGGCAACCAGGGCGATGGGCTGGCGTACTTGCTGCAGGCGATACAATATGCCACCGACGATATGCAGCTCCGCCAGCAATACGTGCAATATTGCCTGGAAATGAAGAACGTGCCCGACGCCATCGAGCAGCAGGTGGTCGTGGCCCGCTATTACTTTGCCAGCCGCCAGACGAAAGAGGCGGTCGCGGCGCTGCAGCAGCTCATCGCGATGGATAAAGCCAACTACGAGGCGTACGACCTGCTGGGGCAGACCTACTATTCTGTCGGCGAATATGAGCAGGCGTCGCGCGTCTATCGCAATCTGGCCAAGGTTGATCCGCAGAACCAGATGGCGCGGGCGCGTCTGCAAGAGCTTCAGGCTGCGCGCTCCCAGATGGGCTGAGTGCGATACAATGCTGGCATGAGCTGTATTGGCACCGCGGGACACGTGGATCACGGCAAGTCCACGCTCGTCACCGCCCTCACTGGCATTGATCCCGACCGTCTGGCCGAGGAAAAGGCGCGCGGGATGACCATCGACCTGGGCTTCGCGTGGATATCACTTCCCAGCGGACGCGAGGCCAGCATCGTCGATGTGCCCGGCCACGAAAGCTTCATCCGCAACATGCTGGCGGGCGTCGGTGGCATCGACGTGGCATTACTGGTGGTTGCCGCGGATGAGGGCGTGATGCCGCAAACTGAGGAGCATCTCGCGATCCTCGATCTTCTGCGCGTGCGGTCGGGAGTTGTCGCGCTGACGAAGTGCGATCTCGTTGACGACGAGTGGCTGGCGCTGGTTCGCGAAGATGTCTCCGAGCGGCTCTCCTCGACGAGCCTTGCCGGTAGCCCGATCGTTCCCTGCTCCGCTGTCAACGGCCAGGGGCTCTCCGAACTTCTGGCCGCGCTCGACAACGCCGTGACCGCCGCCCCCACGCGCCGCGACCTTGGGCGGCCGCGCCTGCCAATCGATCGCGTATTTACGATGACTGGATTCGGCACGGTGGTAACTGGCACACTTCAGGAGGGACGCCTGCGCGTGGGCCAGGATGTCGAAGCGATGCCGCGTGAGGCGCGCGCGCGGATTCGTGGATTGCAGGCGCATCGCCATGCGGTGACAGAGGGTGAGCCAGGTGGCAGGCTAGCGGTCAACCTCGCGGGTGTCGCCCGGAGTGACCTGCACCGCGGCGACGTGCTGACGCTGCCGGGGATGTTTCAGTCCACGACAACCCTTGACGCGCGGCTCGATGTGCTCGCGAGCAAGGACACGCAGGGAGAGTCGTACATCACCCTCGCTACCGGCGCGCAGTACCCGCTCTACATCCCGAGCGGCGCCCAGACGGGACTGAAGCTCGTCTC
>DAHUXT010000068.1 GCA_027307065.1 Ktedonobacteria bacterium | reverse complement strand
CCGCGCTGGAACAGCAAGGCGCGCATGTCGAGAAGCCGCTGATGCTGCAGCGATTCCCGCTCTAGTCGAATTGGCATCACGCTTCGCCGGGTTGCGTGTGGCTCTTGCGAAATGCGACATAGGCCGCAACGGCGGTTCTGACGGAGGGGAAGAGATGGCCCTCGCCGATGCTCGCCGCCAGGCCGGTGCGTGTGAGCATGGTTCTCAGCGGATGCTTCGCTCTGGCGATCGCGAACGTGACGCGCCGCTCGGCAAGCGACTTATAGAGTTCAGTCAATATCTCGCCTGCGGTGACGTCCAGATCGGTAATGGCTTCGGCATCCAGCAGAAACCAGTACACCGGCGTCTCCGCCTCATCCAGCAGTGCCTCGACACGGCCCTTGAAGAAGTTTGCGTTCGCGAAGAAGAGCGGCGCATCGAAGCGATAGACGATCAGCCCGGGAACCGTTTCGCTCGAACGGTAATCGCCAATATCGTGAAAGCCGTCCAGTCCCGCTACCTTGCCCAGGACGGCGTCATGCGGGCGTACTGTGCGGAACAGCAACAACATCAGCGAGAGCAGCACGGCCAGCACGATGCCTTCGAGCAAGCCAATAATCAGCACGCCCAGCAGGGTGATCAGGGCGATGGCAAACTCTTGTCTGCGCACACGATACAGCGTCACGAACATTTTGACGTCAATCAGGCCAAGGACGGCGCCTATGAGCACCGCTCCGAGCGCGGCATGCGGAAATTCCTCCAGTGGAGCGGTCAGGAACAGGAGCATAGCGATCAGGGCAACCGCCGCGATGATCCCGGCAAGTTGCGTCTTGCCGCCCGCGCTGACGTTGACGGCGGTGCGCGCGCCGCTGGCGCTAACCGGGAAGCCCCGCGAGAAGCCAGCCGCTATCTGGGCAGTGCCCAGCCCAATGAGCTCGCTGTTCGCGTCGGTGGTGGTATGTGCGCGAGCGGCGAAGGTTCTGGCATTCAGAATAGTGTCGGAAAACGTCAGCAGCAAGATGCCGAACGCATCAGCCAGCAACGGGCCAACATCACCGAGCCGCACAGATGGCGCGCGAAGCGCTGGCACGCCCGTGGGGATGCGCCCAATCGTGGCGACGCCGTGAGCATCGAGGTGGAAGACAGCGACGAGAATGGTCGCCAGAACGACCGCTATCAACGGCGCGGGCAGCCGTGGCGCGACACGCCGCAAGACAAGCACGAGGGCCAGCACACCAGCGCCCAGCGCAAACGTCGGCCAGTGTGTTTGTCCCAACTTGGAGAGCCACTCGCCAACCTGACCAAAGAATGAATTCGCGGTGATCTGCATGCCGAAGAGCCGCTGCAGTTGCCCCGCGATGACCGTGAGCGCCAGGCCATTCATGTACCCCACCAAAATAGGGCGCGAGAGAAAATCAGCGGCGAACCCGAGCCGCAGGATACCACCAAGCAGACAGAGCACACCGACGAAGATCGCCAGCATCGCGGCAAGTTCGGCGTAGCGCCCAGCAGAACCCGCGGCGAGAGGGCCAACCGCGGCAGCCACGAGCGCGGCGGACGACGCGTCTGGTCCCAGAATCAACTGGCGAGACGACCCGAACAGCGCATAGGCGACCAGTGGCAAAATGCTGGCGTAGACACCCGCAATCGCTGGCAACCCGGCGAGATCACCATAGGCTAGCGCAATCGGCAATATGACCGCGGCAACGGTGATTCCGGCGACCAGGTCGAAGCGCAGCCACTCCAACTGATAGCTCCGCATCCATCCTAAACCCGGCACGGCACGAACAGCCCAGGGCGGCAGGGCGAGCCAAGAAGGTCTGGCGATGGCTGATGGCGGCCGATCATCCATTGTCTTGCATTCCTCGTTGGGGAGTGACCTCCACGCGCAGCGAGGTCTTAGGCGCGTAGCTCATGTTGGCCAGCGGGCGCTGTGCGCTCCGCTCCAGGCGCCAGTATAACACCCGCATTCGCGCTGTGGCTGTCGCGATGCGATGCCAGTATCGTTGTGAGTTGCCTGTGACGCAGCCATCGATAACAGTGAGCAACGTGTGACCGCATCCCACTATGGTGAAGGTGTACAGATGGGAGTTTCGCGGATTCCATGCGCATCACCCGGAGGTCATACCATGTTGAAGCGAATAATGGTGCCACTCGACGGCTCAGAACGCGCCGAGCGTGGATTGGCGATGGCGGCGCGGCTGGCACGCGCCACAGGAAGCGAGTTGCTGCTGGTGCGCGTGGTCAGCATTCCGCCGATCAGATTTGTGCCGTATGGCGAGCCCGCGCAGATCGCGCTGGCGTTGATTGCGAATGCGCGTCAAGCAGCGGATGAATACTTGAAGCGCATCGAGAAAAGCCCGCTCGTCGAGGGGATCACCGTCGAGGCGCGAGCCATCGAGGGCCACGTGACCGGCGATTTGCTGGAGGTGGCGCGCATCGAGCACTGCGATCTCATCGTCCTCACGACGCATGGCTACTCTGGCTTCAATCACTTGCGGCTGGGACGAGTTGCCCAGCACGTAGCCCGCCATTCGGTAGTGCCGGTGTTGGTCTTGCCCGTACGCGACGATTCTCCGGCACACCCTGGCAGCACCGGCGAAGTACGCATGCTGGTGACGCTGGATGGATCTTCGCTGGCCGAGGCTGCCGTGGCGCCTGCCCTGGAACTTGGGCGTGCGATGGCGGCGCCCGAGCGCATCTCGGTGCATCTGCTGCAGGTCGTCGATTTCTTCACGGCGATGATGTCGGATGCCGAGCGCGGGCAAAACGCGCCCCCGCCTGAAATAGGAGCCGAAGAGCGCGCTCTCGAACAGGCTCGCTTGTATCTCACGGAGTACACCGAGCGGATTCGGCGCGAAAATCCGCAGATGAAGGTGACATCGTCGGCAGTTCTCGCCGGGGACGCTGCCAAGATGATCTGCGACATCGCTGGAAATCCGTCAGCCTATGACTTCGTCGCGATGGCAACGCATGGGCGTGGCGGACTACAGCGGTGGGCAATGGGCAGCACAACCGAACGCGTGCTCCATGCCATCCATCTGCCGCTGCTCATCGTGCGGTCGCCTGTGGCTATCGAGCACGATCTCGCGGCGAGTGAGGCTGCCGAACTTGAGGAGCTGCACCGGTAATGGCCACCGGCTTGCCGAAACTATGGGCTGGTCGCGACGACGTGGCCAGCCTCTGTGTTACGCTCAAACACACCAACGACACAGTCCGGTGACGCGGGATGAGGAGGGAGCAGGCTATGGCCACCGAGGCAGACATTGCGCGATTCAAGGCGAACCTGCGAGACGAACGCGAGAGCTCCACGCTCTACAAGGCGCTGGCCGCGGCAGAAAAGGATCCGCACCTGGCGGAGATCTATCAGCGATTGGCAGGTGTTGAGGACCGGCATGCCACGCATTGGGAAGACTATATACGCCAGAACGGGCAATCGGTTCCCGCCTATCAGGCGGGGTGGCGCATCCGCGCGCTGTCGTTTCTGGCGGGGCACTTTGGCGCGGCAACCGTGCTGCCAATGGTCACCTCGATGGAGAAAGGCGCCAGTCACACCTACGACCAGCAGCCAGAGGCGCAGGCGCTGGGCATGCCTGCCGAAGAGCGCTCACATGCGCGGGTCTTTAGCTATCTGCGCACAGCCACACGCGGCGGAATCGCAGGCTCGACCCTGGCGCAGTTGGAGGGCCGCCACCGCAACACAGGCGGTGGGAACGCGTTGCGCGCCGCGGTGCTAGGAGCGAGTGACGGATTGACCTCCAACATGAGTCTGGTCATGGGCGTTGCCGGCGCTGATCTGAGTGGCCATGCCATCCTGCTCACCGGAATTGCTGGATTGCTTGCTGGCGCGCTCTCGATGGCAATCGGCGAGTGGCTCTCGGTGCAGAGCGCGCGTGAGCTCTACGCGCATCAGATCGATGTCGAGCGCCAGGAGCTGCAAGATGTGCCGCAAGAGGAGCAAGAGGAACTGACGCTGATCTATCAGGCGAAGGGGCTTCAAGAGCAAGAGGCGCAAGACCTGGCGAAACGGCTGCTCAGCGACAAGGATAGCGCGCTCGACACACTTGCCCGCGAAGAGCTTGGCATTGACCCAGACGAACTCGGCGGCTCGGCATGGCAGGCGGCAATCACCTCGTTTCTTCTCTTTGCGGCTGGCGCTGTCATTCCAGCGGCTCCGTTCGCCTTTGGCGGCGGCCTCGGGATCGTCGCGATCAGTCTCGCGCTGAGTATCGTTGGACTGTTCATCATCGGCGCGGGCATCACCCTGACCACCGGAGTGCCTCTCTTCAAGGCGGCTGGACGTCAGGTGCTGTTCGGCCTGGCGGCAGCGGGAATCACCTTCGGACTGGGACGTCTGGTCGGCGGACGCCTCGGCTAATATCCCGATGGTCGATCACATGGTTCATGGTCGATCACAGCAATCGGCGACAACAACGCGGGGTGGATACATCCGGTAGTGGCGCCTCGATCGTCTCGCCACCGTTCCGGTGCACCACCCCGCCGCCAAACTGCTATGACTTGACTTACGCGGTCTCCCTGTCACTGTCAGCCGCAGTGGCTCACCTTCCGGCGTGCGCCAGAGCTTTCACGCGTTCGGCTGCCTCGTGCAGATCGATACTGTGCGTCTCATACGCCTGCAGCACCTGCTCGATGGCCGCCGTCTCATCGGGCGCAGTGGCCGCAGTGGCCGCAGTGTCCTCGGTCGCTGTCGGCGATTGCGCGGGCATGGTAGGCGCCTTCAGCGCGGCGGGCGCCTGACGCAAGCGTTTGAGGATGGCCGCGACCGAGCGCTCCTGCTGCGCGGTCCACCCGTAACTGACGACGAGTATCACGCCAACCAGCAGAGTGGCCACTCCCCCTCGCACGACCTGATCCGCATTGCCCAATGGAGCGCCGAATACGGACGTGCCAAGTGTGTACAGTGTCATCGTCAGACCAACTGCACCCGCGATGATCCCGCCAGCCAGCAGCGCCAGAATAAACGCGCGCCGGGGGACGCTCGATGCAGTCGTGGTCGCCTGCCGCAGATGGATCGCGAACGGAATGTAGGCAGCGCCAGCGAGTGTCAACGCAAGCGCGCCTGCCCACCGCGTCGCGAACGATTCGCCGGCGGATGCGCCGAACCATTGCAGCGCTGTGTAGGCGATGCGGCCGATGCCCCACCAGAAAGCAACCGCGAAAAGCACCGCAGTGGCGGCTTCAACCGCGCGGCTCGTCGTCTGCGCTCCCAGCGGCAGATATGCCCTCTCGGCGCGTAGCCACAGCCCATACGCGACGACGATGAGCACACCAATGCTTATCGGCGAGACGAAGTCATAGGGGGGATTCCATGGGCCGACGATGTCGCCCCAGAATACCGGAACTCCGAACACCGCCCGTAGCAATAACTCGATGCCGCCGATGAGCCCGAAGAGCACGGCGCCCACGCCCAGCGACAGACTGGCGATATGGGCAACGGTCCGAATCTTCGAGCGCAGGTCATTCCATGCGGTCAGGCTATAGAACGCGATCCCTGCCACTGGCATGAGCACCGCCAGCCACAAGAAGCCAGCATTTGGCAGACTGCAAATCCCGTTGACGGCTGGCCCATACGGATTCGGATTGCACACGTTCGGGTCAACGACGCTGTAGATGTTGGCGCGCATCAAGAGGTCTTGCACGGTGGTAAGCACCGCTGCCCCCCAGTAGCCGAGCGTGGTCACAACCAACAGAATCAGCGGGACACCATAGACATGGAGCCGCTGGAAAACTATCGCAGCCCCAGGAGCCACGGCGAAGCGCCTCCGCTCAAACTCGAGGACGCCCGCCACCAGCAGCGCCGCAAGCGCCATCGCGAATAGGCCGGAACTGTCGCCCGACGAGGACGGCTGCGCATAGCCAAGCATACTGAACGCGCTCGCGGCGCTCAACACGGCGACGAGCGCGGCGATGGCCTCCGCGCTATTCAGGAAGAACGCGCGAACCCCGCCAAGCGCCGCATTGCCAAATTCGGCGATGTCATGTTGAATGAGCCGCAAATGCACAAACCCGAGCACCGCCGCGATGATCCAGGCGGTGACGGAGAAGATAAGGCTCTGAACCAATTCTTGCTGAGTCGGCTCCGCGCGGAAGCTGCCCCGCAGTGGCGTAAACGCAAACAGCGTGTTGAGCAGCAGAGCCAGGCCAACCGCTGCCAGAACAAGCAGCGCGATGCTCACGATGTAGAGATACACGCGGTAGATTTGGCGTGCCATTGTTCCACCCTCGCCTTCTGCGTGATTGGCGCTCAAACGCCCGCGCACAAAACACGCAACACGCAGATATGTTTCCTGGTAGCAGCGTATGCAAGCGCCATCACAGATCTATCTTGCGCCCTCGCCTGCGCGTCACAAATTACTCACAACTGAACATGCGCCTGATAGACTCGCCTCTAAGGCGCACTGTCAATCCACGGCAATACCCCATCACAAATCTGCGCGCTCATATCTCACTGTGAGCGGTCTGTTATTTTCATCGCCCCAAATGTTACATGTCTGTGACTGTAAGGCCTGATGCTATGGACAGCGCGAGCAGAGCAGCCGCATTCAGTGTGCTAGCGGCGGCAGAACAATCGCGAGGGAGCGTGTAATTATGGCTCAACAAAGTGTAGAGCGTCCCACACCATCGTCAGAGGCGATTCCACAGCCAGCAGCCGTAGAGCCAATGGTTGCGGAACCAATCAGCGACACCACCCCAGCGGCGGTCGAGCCAGCGGTAGTTATGCCGACCGAATCCGCGCAACCGGCACAACCCGCGCAACCAACTCAAACGGCGCCGGCTACGCCGTCCGCACCATCCTCGACATACTTTACGTCCGCACCGGCGCCAGTGCGTGCAGGCAAAGGGTTCTGGCGCGGGTCGCCAGCGGAAATCGTCTTCGCAACCCTGACCGCCTTCGCGTTGATTGCGGCGTTTATGCTCTCGGTCACACACGTCTCGGCGCCAGCCAGCGACAGCAACAGCGGCAACAACAGCAACAGCGCATCGAGCAGCTCGAGCAACTCCTCGGGGCCGGCCTTTCCTGCGCCCGCCCATAAGACGTACGACGCCACCGCTCCCGCCGCGTTGCAGGGCAGTGTCGTCAACGTAAAACTAGAGGTGAAGGATTCGTTAATCAGCATCGCGCCGGGCGTTGCCTATCACGCGTGGACGTTCGGCGGCACAGTGCCTGGACCCATCATTCGGGTGAAACAGGGCCAGACCATCAACTTCACGCTCGTCAATGGCACCGCGATGGCGCACTCGATCGACTTCCACGCCGCCGAGACACCCTGGAACGTGAACTATCAAGCGGTCGCGGCAGGCAAGAGCTTCAGCTTTACCTGGAAGGCAAGCTATCCCGGCATCTTCATGTACCACTGCGGCACGCCGCCCGTGATCGAGCACATCGCCAATGGCATGTACGGCGCGATCATCGTCGACCCCGCCAGCGGCTGGAAGCCCGCGCACGAGTTCGTGCTCGTGCAGAGTGAGTTCTACACGCGCAAGATGCCCGATGGCAGCATGTCATTCGACTACAACAAAGCCATGGCCGTCCAGCCCGACTACGTGACCTTCAACGGCTATGTCAACCAGTATAAGGAAGCGCCACTTACCGCCAAACTGGGCGAACGGGTGCGCATCTTCGTGCTCAATGCCGGGCCGTCAGAGTTCTCCGCGTTCCACACCATCGGCGCGATGTTCACGGACGTGTATACCGACGGTAACCCCGCGAATCACATGGTGGGCAACCAGACCATCACTATCCCGCCCGGAGGTGGCTCAGTGGTGGAACTCACGATTCCGGAGGCTGGGCTTTACCCATTTGTGACACACTCGTTTGCCAATGCGAGCGCGGGCGCGCTGGGTATCCTCAAGATCGAGGCATAGCGCCAACACCAGTCGCCGCGAAAGCACCGTACTTCGTCTGCCTGCTCTCTCCTCCCGGGGAGTGGGCAGACGTTATATGCTCTCCTCGGCAAGCGGCAACGTGAGGAAGAATGTGCTGCCGTGGCCCTCCTCGGAGGTAAACCAGAGTTGTCCTCCCTGCAATTCGGCGAGTTCACGGCAAAGATAGAGGCCCAGACCCGTGCCAGCGATCCCACGTTCACGCGCATTGTCGGCGCGGGCAAAGCGATTGAACAGCATAGCTTGCTGTCCCGCAGGGATGCCGATGCCTTCATCATGAATGGCCAGCCTGGCAATCTGTCTGATAGCATCTTGCTCGATGGTGATGGTGACTTGCCCGCCATCGGGGCTGTATTTGATAGCATTGCTCAGCAGATTGCCCAAAATCTGCTCAGTCCGGCGCACATCTAGCTGCGCGACAATGAAGTCCTCTTGGGCATACACCACCAGCGTATGCCGCTCGCTCGCCATCTGGAAGCGTTTGGCTACGCGTCGGGCGAGGGCAATCAGATCATGCGGCTCACAATGAAGCTGGATGCGGTCAGCTTGAAGACGGGCAACGTCCAGGAGATCCTCGGTAAGCTCGACAAGGCGGTTGGTCGCCTGATCAATTGTTTCGAGCGCCTCTATCTGCCACGGCTCCAGCGGCGTGGAGTCTTCTCGCTGGGTATGTCGCACCAGCATGTCCGCATACCCTTTGACCGCCGCCATCGGCGTCTTGAGCTCGTGTGCCGCGATGGCGATAAACTCGTCTTTCAGCTGCTCTGCCTCTTTGATCGCCGTAACGTCCTGCAAAACGACCAGGGCGACTGGCTCTAGCGCGGTCTGCGCGCCCGAATCGGCTGCCGTGTTCGCGGCGCGGGCGTGGGTGCGGTTATCCACGAGCATGTGTGGATCGAGCGCGACGGCATTCAGCAACACGGGCAGCGCTGTTCCGTCTGGCCGACGAATCACCTCCTGATAGTGACGTATCGCCTCGCCGGTTCGCAGCGCCTGCACCGTCGCCAGTTCATCGGTGGCCAATGGGCGACCGCCGCTACCGACGATCTGTGTGCCGCTGGTCGCGAGGAAATCTGCCATGGTCTGTCCCTCGACCCAGTGCGCTCCCCACACTTCCTGCGCGGAGTGATTCGCCAGCACCAACGCCGCATCATGACCACGCACCAGATACGTTCCACTCGGTGACTCGTCGAGCACCTGCTGGAGCAATGCGCGTTGGGTCTCGGCCTCGGCGCGCGCCTGCTGCTCCGCGAGGAGTCTGCGCGTTTCGGTGATCTCGTGCCATACCATCACCGTGCTGCCCAGCAGGTCGGTGGGCGCGTGGTCGGCGAGTTGCGCGAGCACCGAGGCATGGTCGCCGACGTCCACGCCTTGCAACGGCGAGACATTCACGGCGTAATCATGTGTCTCGCCGTGCGCATCGGTACATGAAAACGTGCCGCGCGCGCTCGACGAGCCATCACCGCCGACTCCCGCGGTCAACGTCTTGAGCACCTGCGTCACCGAGTGATCTTCAGGAGACTGGGCGAGCAGTGCGCGGATCACGGTAGCGGCGTGGTTTTCATGGATGAGGCCACCGCGCTGATCGTAGACCATAACGCCGTCGCTGATGCTTTCAAAGACCGCGTTGAGTTCCTCCGCCTGCGACCGCGCGTTGTGATAGAGGCGCACGTTTTCGAGCGCCACCGACGCCTGGGCCGCCAACGCCTGCAACAGCGTCTCGTCGTCTTTGGTGAAGCGCTCCGGCGCCATATGCCCCAGCAGCAACCCGCCGCGCACATTGCCCTCGCGATCCAGCAACGGCGCGCCCAGAAAGCTCCGCACAATGGGGTGTCCGCGTGGGATGCCGACCGCGCGGAGATCGGAGACGGTGGCGTTCCCCTGGGCAAAGGAAAATGCCTGGCGACGCGCGACATCGCGAGGAGATTCGCGGCGCGTCGTGGGGGCATGATTGCTAGCGCTAGAACCATCGCTCGCACTGGCAGCCATTGCGGCGTGGTGGCCAGCAGACATCTGCGCCAGCGCGTCGTCGACACGCACCACCACCCCGTGGCGAAAGATCGGCGCGAGCAATCCTTCGCCGCCTAGCGGCACCCGCCGGAAAACGTCCTCCTGTTCGGGTGTCACACCGACCACCGCTGCCAGATGAAAGTGGCTGCCCTCCGAGGGGCCGATGGGTCGTCCAAGCACATCCACCGGCCGCAGCGTGAACGCGGCGAATCCCGCACCGGTCAGTTCGCAGGCGGTGCGCGCAATGAGGTGCAGCAACTGGTCTTCGTGCAACTCTCCGGCGAGCGCCGTTCCAACGGCATTCAACGCGGCAAAGCGTACGACCTCGCGTTCCGCCGCATCACGACGATTGCGCGCCAGTTGCACCAGCAGCAATACGTAGACACTGATCGCCGCCAGCACCAGTAGTTCCAACCCATTCTGAGCGTTCACCACTTTGAAGCCCATGCGCGGCGGCAACAGCAGTAGATAGACGCAGACCAGTTGTATCAGGCAGGCGGCAAGACCAAGCGCCCAGCCCCAGTAGTAGGCCAGCATGGCGATCAGGGGAATGTATGCCGCGCCCAATGTCGGCAAAGGCAGCACCTGGCGGGAAAGCATCACCACGAGCGTGATCAGCAAACATCCGGCAACCAGCGTCAGTGGTCCACTATAGGGCTGATTGCGCCAGTTCGAAAGCGCGCGCCGTCCGCGAGAGACTACTGGGGATTTCCAGACACGCCGCGTATACACGCCTGTATCGACGGCAAGTGTCCCAGCGAGGCTCGCGGCAGACACACGTCGTTGGAATGCCTGCCACCAGGCTGCCCTCCCCGCTGGTGATGCTGAGGGATGCTGCTGCGGCGCATCGTCTGACTGTTCGGCCTGTTTGGCTTGTTTGGAATGGGCGGCGCCTTCGTCTCGCACACGGGCCTCGCATGACTGACCAGTGGACGCCCCTTCTGAGCACCGACATCGACGCTGAGCGGTGCCATGAGGAGCTACCATTGCTCTCTAGATCGTAGGTGTTATCACATCACAGGCACAAACACCCTGTGAAGCGGTGACACTTTGTGACCTGAATGTGACGTCTAATCACCGGGTGTGAGCGTCTTGTGACGACCAACGCAGTATCCTGTGAATCAGAAACATAACTAAGCATAGCACAGCTACGAGTTGTGGCGTTGAATCGCCCCGCTTCCACCAAGTTCCGGGGCTGGCGAGCGGTATCCCGGTGGCATCCAGGATTTGGATGAAAAAGGTATCGCGAGAGCAGATTACTGGATAGGTGAAGACTATGTCTGAACACTATTTTGTCGAGGAACACGATCATCTGTCCACGACACCGACACCGACACCGACACCGACACTACCACATCCAACTGGCGATGCCCAGCGGCTCGAATCGGAGTTTCTGGCGATCATCAGCCATGAACTGCGTAGCCCGCTCGCGGCCATCAAAGGCTACGCGGCAACGCTGCGGCGTCATGGACAGAAGCTTGGGCGCGCCGAACGCGAGGAGTATCTCCGGGCGATCGACGAGGCCAGCGACCGGCTCGATCTGCTGATCTCGCGGCTGATGACACTCTCGCATTTGGAGGCTGGCACGCTGACACCGCGGCTCGCCCCTGTGGATATGGTGCATCTAACACGAGAGGCGATTGCCTCGGCGCAATATCGCTGGGGCATGGGCATAGCAGGCAAAGGCAAGCATGTCTTTGCCGGACCAGAACACGACAACGTGCCGCCAGCGCTGGCCGATCTACGATTGCAGCGCGACGTATTGGACATCGTTCTGGAAAATGCTGTCAAATACTCGCCAGATGGTGGTGTCATTCGCGTGGAGCTTGCCCCAGGCGACACGATGCTCACCATTCGTGTGTATGATAGCGGTATCGGCATTCCGCCCGAGCATCTACACCGGATTTTCGACAGATTCCATCAGGTGGACCAGCGTCTTACGCGAGAAGTCGAGGGCGCGGGCCTGGGCCTGGCAATCTGTAAGCGGAGCATGGAGCTTCAGGGCGGAGCGATCTGGGCCGAAAGCGAGCCTGGAGGTGGCAGTGTCTTTACGATGACGTTGCCGCTTGCGAAGCCACACGATGAATGGATGATCTGAGTCAATCAGAGGTTGTTGAAAGGATACAGCCAGATGCCTGCGAAGAAAACTGCCATCCTTGTGGCCGATGATGATCCACAAATCTTGCGGCTCGTGGCTCGCAATCTACAACTCGAGGGCTATGACGTGGTCACAGCGACCGACGGGCAAGAGGCGCTCGAACATCTCGAAGCGCAGAGTTTCGATCTCGGCATCCTCGATGTCATGATGCCCAAGCTCGACGGCTTTACCACCCTCAGTCGCGTCCGTGAGTTTTCGCGTGTGCCAATCATCATGGTGACGGCCCGCGGCCAGGATCAGGACAAGATTCACGGGCTGGACCTCGGAGCCGATGATTATCTGACCAAACCCTTCAGTGTCGAGGAACTGCTGGCGCGGGTGCGATCGGTGCTACGCCGCTCTCAATTCTCCTCGAATTCCGATGGCCAGAGTGCCCGCCCGGTGGTCACGCTGGGTGATCTCGCAATTGACTTCGCCCAGCACCGGGTCACGCTGGATCAGCACGAGATAGACCTGACGCCGATTGAATACCGGCTGCTGGCATACCTGGCGCAGAATGCCGGGCGTGTCGTCACTCAGGATCTCTTGCTCGAACACGTCTGGGGTGAGGAATATATGGGCGAGAGCCATCTGCTCCAGGTCAATATGAACAGGCTGCGGCGCAAGATCGAGACAGACCCGGCCCATCCGCGTTATCTTTTAACCAAGATGGGTGTCGGCTACCAACTGGCCGCGCTGCCAGCCGCCGCTAGCTCATAGTCGGCGAACTGGCCAGCAAACGCGCCATCACCTGGGAGTCAGACGTAGTCAGCCAGGAGTCGCGATATGGCCCAACGCTCTGCCAGCGGTCGTCGAGATACGAGCAGCGTTCTCACCATCAATTGCGGTTCGTCGAGCCTGAAATTCGCGCTCTATGACATCTCTCGCACGGGCGGGCGCGGATCCCAGGAGCGATTGCGTTACACCGGGTCCGTCGAGCGAATCGGCGAGCCCAATAGCGCGTTCCACGTCGTCGATGGCAAACAGGCTACGGTTACCGACGAGCAAGTGACGTTGCGCGATCAATCCGCGGCGCTGCGCTACGCGCTCGATTGGCTGGAGCAGCATCTCAACAGCCAACAACTGGACGCCATTGGCCACCGCATCGTGCATGGGGGCGAACGCTACAGCCAGCCACAACGCGTCACCGCCGACGTGCTCGCAGAACTGCGCCGCCTGGCGCCGCTCGCGCCACTGCATCTCCCGGTTGAGATTGCCGCGATCGAAACGCTCGAAAAGCGCTATCCCATCGTGCCGCAGGTGGCCTGTTTCGATACCGCTTTCCATCGGACGATGCCGCGTGTTGCCCAGTTGTATGGCCTTCCTCGCCAGTTTCTCGACGCTGGCATCTTGCGCTATGGATTTCACGGCCTATCCTACGAATACATCGTCAGCGAGCTTGAACGCGAGGCCCGCGCCGCCCACACATCGCTCGATGGACAGCGCATCGTCATCGCGCATCTGGGCAACGGAGCCAGCATGGCAGCGGTGCGCGATGGACACAGCCTGGACACGACCATGGGGCTGACTCCTATCGGCGGGCTGGTGATGAGCACCCGCAGCGGCGATCTTGATCCGGGGGTGCTGCTCTATCTGCAAGAAGCAGAGAAGATGGCTCCGGCCGACATGCGCAAGAGCGTCGAGCAGACAGGCGGGCTACAGGGCGTCTCTGGAATCAGTGGCGACATGCAGGATTTGCTCGCGCGCATGGATCGCGACGACCACGCCGCGGAGGCAGTGGCGCTCTTCTGCTACAGCGCCCGCAAACAGCTCGGCGCGTTGGCAGGCGTACTTGGCGGAATCGATACACTCGTCTTCACTGGTGGCATCGGTGAGCATGCCGCAGTGGTGCGGCATCGAATATGCGGCGGGTTCGATTTTCTGGGCATCGAGCTCGACGATGCGCGCAATGCCACGAGCGAGACGATCATCTCGATGGAGCAAAGCACGGTAAGCGTCCGGGTCATCCACACCAATGAAGAGGTGATGATCGCCCGGCATACCATGCGCGCACTGTATCCCGCGTGAGCAACGGCTACAACTCCACAGGTGAAGCGCGACGATGGGCAAGCCGTGGGTACATGAGAACGGACGGCGGCAGAGGAGGACTATAACGGTGCCCACCCAGCAGAAGTACACCTTCGACACGCGCATTTCGAGCGCAGTGCCAGCGGACTCCAAACGCGCGCCACGCCAGCGTCGTTCAATACCATCCGCTTCCAGCGCATCCAAGCCACTCTCGGCCACGCAACTGCTGCGCATGCAGCATTACTGGCAGGCGGCGAACTATCTCACCATCGGCCAAATCTACCTTCAGGAGAACCCGCTGCTGCGCGAGCCGCTCCGTCCGGAGCACATCAAGCCGCGACTGCTCGGCCACTGGGGTACCTCGCCCAGCCTGAACTTCATCTATGTCCACCTCAACCGGCTCATCACCGAGCGCGACGCCAACATCATCTATCTCGCCGGGCCGGGCCATGGCGGCCCAGCACTCGTCGC
>DAHUXT010000067.1 GCA_027307065.1 Ktedonobacteria bacterium | reverse complement strand
GCCAGCCGCTCATACTCAGCCTTTGTCAGGCGGTTCTCGGATGGACTGACAGTTGGCGCAGGATCAATGCCCTGGCCCCCGGTGGTCGACTTTGTCTTCATCGGTCAACTCCCCCAGCGCATGGAAAATGTCTGATGGCGGCTCAAGAGATGCGCACAAGCGCCAGCACGCCAGCCATCACACGGATGCGCCGCGGCGGCGGTGTTCTTGTTTGTGCCTTTACCTCTCTAGACGGTGGCACGCAGTGATATTAGCCTGTCATTCAGGCGAACGATGTATTCGTCGGGGACGAAAGCCCGCGACTAGTGGGCAACCGTTGCGTGCGCATTGGCATCATGCGCCTGCCCGCCATGTTCTTCCTCATATTGGATTGGCGCACGTAGCGCGCGCTGCGTGAACCAGAACGCAAACACAAATGCGGCCGCCCAGAACAGGACGACCAAGACAACAGGAAGCACTTCGGTAAACTGCATGTCGATCAATACTCCTCAAGAGTGCAGGCGGGTACGCCTGTAAATACATTGGTGGATACGTGAAAGACGCATCATGGACGCCATGAATATCATGGACACATCCCATCAATCATTACTGCCGATGACCCTGCGCGGTTGCAGTTCCCACACAGATGGGCCAGCATATTGCCCATATCACCGCGCCCATGACGACGCCCACGATGAGCGCATATACATCAGGATGCTCGCAGTGGTGTGCAGAAGTGGCCAGGCAAGGGGCCCATAATGTTCTCGGCGTAATCCTACCATATAGCGATGGGAAGCGACAGGGGTATTCTCGATGGCACGACCATGGGATGCATACACGTGGCCGGATATTCGCCGTCGGGCACAGCAGCACGAATCAGCCACTTGCCAGGCGGTTGGGCTGTTGGGCGATGGCGTTTAGCGGGCGGACAATCGCCGGTGCACATAGCGAGCGATGTCGTTGACCGTATCGAAGTTTTCGGGTGTCAGGTCTGTCGCGAGCGCCTCGAACCCATAGGTATCCTCGACGAACAGCACCAGCTCCAGAATACCCGTCTGGTCGACCACCCCATTCTCAATGAGCGAGTCGTCGTCGCCGAGATCGAGAACCGTACCATCATAGAGGAAATTCGTGCCGATAAACTCCACGACCTGCTTTTTGATGAAGTCCTGGCTGAGCGCCCTGGCGGTTTCGTCTGCCATGTTCTCACTCCGCTGAATCTGTGCTGAATATGCTGTCATCGCGGTTTTCAGCGAACGAATGGTTGTCGCGTCGCTGTCGGCAAGCACCGCTATTGTATCCACCTTGCGAAGGAACGGCAATACCTGAGTACCGTCGTCTATGGATCACGACAATGCAATTGGCCAGGTCTCTCCAACGTGGCCTGGGTCCCGTGCGAAGATGATGCCCGCGAGTGGCGGCTGCAGTTGTCGCCAATGATAGACTGGGGAAAGATCGGAGAAATTTCGCAGTCTGGCGGCATGTGGGAGAGTAGCCCTGTGGAGGTTCAGCAGCCTGGAGAGATCATCGCACTCGCGCGCGCGCGCCGTTCGCTTGAGCTGGGTCGGTTGCCGGGATGGGGCGCGGCTCTCACGCCGCAGGCATGGCAGCGGCTGCGGGGCTGTGAAGCCGATGTTTCTTCGGGTACGCTTGTGGTGATTTTGCGCGCCGCTCGTCAGCAAGGCCAGATCGCGGTGACGAAGGATATCTTTCTCGTGCTGTTGCAGCGTATCGAGGTGGGGAACGCGTTCTGGGCAAGACGGGCGGTCGGGCGTCTCGCTGAGGTCGTGCCAGATTCGGGGCGGGCGCTTCAGGAAGATTTGCGACAAGAATTGACGCTCCATTTGTGGGAAGAGATGGCGCTTCGCGATGGCGAAGGGTGGGAGCTTTTCTTTCGCAGATCGCTGTCCTTTGCTCGCGCGCAGGTGGCGAGGCGCGCTTTGGCACGGCATGGCTACCGGCCGGGCCAGCAGATTACGCTCTTCTTTTCCCGTGTCGCGGCGACTTCCGCCCGTGCTGATCATGGCGAGAACGATACGCCGTTTGCGCCCGCTTTGATTGATCCGCAGGAACCGTTCACGGCATCTGATCTAGCAGATCTGCGCGGCTATGTCGAACGGCTGCCGCCGCGAGAACGCGCCGTGGTCGTCATGCGCTACTGGGAACGCGCCCGCGAACCGGAAATGGCCGCCGCGCTTGGGGTGACGTCCCGCACCGTGCGCAATCTGCTCCGCCGCGCCAATGATCGTCTCTACACGCTCTATACTGGATCAACCCGCCTACGACAAGAAGGAGGCAGATAATGAGCGATTCCTATCGCCCGCTGGGCAATAACGCGCCATCGGCATCCGAGCCATCGCTGGTTTCTCCCTCGCTCGATGCGCTTGCGCTGGCGGAGGCATTCGCCACGCTGCACGCGGCAGGTGAGACGCCTCGGCTCAGCGAATTGATCGGCGCCCGGCCAGACGCCACCGGCGCGCTTGCCGATGCGAGAATGGCGCATCTTGCCGAGCAGACAGACGCCGCCGATACATTGGACAAGGTAAGCGCGGCTGAAAGCGTGGCTGCTCAACTCTCGCCGGGAACACTACGAGCGCTTGATTCCGTCTTTGGGGCAGAGATGTTTTCTCTGCCCGACGGTTACCCCTTCACTGGTATGCGCGATGATGCCATGGCGCTGGTGGCCGAGACGCCCGTGCTGTATGGGGCAGCAGTGAACGATGCCGGTGGGTTGCTGGCGCTGGCCCACAGCCAGGGGATGGACGCGGAGATGCTCGCCGGGCAGGTGATGCTGTCAGTGGAGGTGATTCGCTGGCTAGATCGTGTGACGCTCCCAACGGCATCGCAGCCAGAAGCCCTCGTCGCGCACCTGGCAGGCGCGCTGCATAGTGAGCGCGAGCGTGTGAGTACGGCGCTTGCAAGTGGAGAAGCGTCCGTGGAGGAAGTAACCTTTGTTGGCATGCTATCTGCTACCAATTCGCTGACGCCCATACAGCAAGCCTACTGGATGAGCGCGCTCACGCCTGGCATATGAGGTCATATCCATGGGATCATGTGCCAGCACTACAAACGAGGATGACTGCGGTTGGAGCGCAGACAAATCCCGCGAGATTCCTTGTTGCAACGCCCGTATGCGTCTGGTGCGCGACCTAAGGAAATCCCACGGGTTGTCGTCAAGAGCCGAAGGAGCAGATTAGCGGGTGCGCTTGGTGCTCGACGACGTCACTTCGTCAGTATCCTTGCGCCGATGCGCTTGTTTGCCGCCGATGCGCCCGATCTTTGAGTAGTGTTCGATGCCCTGGTTGCGTTTTGTAGATTCGCCGCCTTTGCGCCCGATGTCCGTGTAGAAGTCCGAGCCGTGTCGCTCCCGTACCGTCGAGCCACCTTTAGTGCCAATGCGACTGTAAAACGCTTTGCCGTACTTGTCGCGCGCGGCGGTGCCGCCTCGACGGGCGGCTTCGGTGCCAGGTTTGGGACCGGGTTTGCGCCGTGGGCGTTTCTCGCCAGTTACCTGGTCAATCACCATGTCAGATGGAGAATAGGATGCCGACATGAGGTGTCCTCCTCGACCGGTTCGCTTGATGCAGATGGACCTTGAACGCGCCAGGTGGCCAGATATGGAGCAGGATATGGGCATCGTACCCAGTGACAAGTAGCTATCATCCGATAAGCCACCGCCATTGTCCAACTGCGTTGACGCTACGAAGTGATGGTCATATGCCCATAACGACCATAGCTACCTGACGAACCCTGTGTATGAAACTGTATGTGGAAACAGAATGGTTGACTAGTCTCGGGCGGGCGCAAACGTTGCAAGTCCTTGCGTGTAATCCGCGCGTCGGTTGCATCCGAGAGAAGCATCACACCACGAGGGAGTAGCATTAGATGTTCGAACTTGACAAGGACGCAGAGAGCGAACATATGGTCGGTGTGCAGGAGGCGGCTGGTTACCTTGGAATCCATCGAGCAACGCTTTTCCGGGCGCTCAACAATGGACTGATCATTCCTGATCGTATGACTCCTAAAGGGCGCGCGCGATTTCGCATGGAGACGATCGAGGCGTTCCAGATGAAGCTGCGATCGCAGGCCGCCACCAGCCAGGATCACGTCTATGCGCCGGTTCGCGTCATGGCAAAGCTTGCTAATGTGTTACGGACGCCAGGATCCAGCGCCGACATTGCCTCCACGGTGGATGAGGCGCTGCACCTGCTTTGCACCGCTGATGGGCACTTCGACAAAGCCTGTGTTGCCATCCTGAATCCTACCGCCCACGACCGATATGCAGCCACATTGCTGGGGCAACTTGGTATACCAGAGCGTCTGAAGTCGGCCTATCGATGCCTGAGGCCTTATGAGGAGTTTCCGCTGACAAGGGTGTTGCACACCGGTGATGCCGAGATCTGCGAAGACATCAATAGCCACTCGTTCCCCAATGCCACGGCCATGCGTGTCCTCAAGCAAAACGGCATTATCTCGTATGCGGTGCTGCCAATGGTCATGGGCGACGATGCCACCAACGGGACCTTTGGCGTGCTGATTGTCTGCGGACAGAAGCCGCATAAATTCTCTCGACAGGAACTGATTTTTCTAGGTGGAGTCGCCGACGCCTTGAGTGCGTGTATTATGCGGGACGCTCCACCAATGTATCTCGCCAATACCGCTTCAACTGTTTTGAGGCCAGAAAAAGCGGTTGACGTTGCATCTGCGCTGCTAGAGGCCGCTTTTTCGCAGGCGCGATGTCCCAAGGCGTTTTCATCGTTCGCGTTGCCCGTAGAGCCTTTGTGCGATGTGCTGGTGGAGAAGTCTCACGCGCTGGCCATCTGGGTTGATGGCTTCCCCCCGCAGTCCTGTGGCGATACCGCCGATCCCTCGCAAGAAGATGCGGTGCACCAGCAGTATCGCCGTAATCTTCGTTCATTCGTCCACCATACGAGCACGGCGGATAGCCTGAGACGCGAACAATGGCAGAGCCAGGTGACGGCGGTGGCGTTGCCGGTTCGGCTGCCGTCTGGTCAGCGCGGCGCGGTGGGTGCTGTCTGGCCCGGTGTGCGTGAAGAGGTCTCGGCGGAAGGCATGTTGCTCTCCACGCTGGCAAATGCCTGTTCATTCGTGACAGAATATTCGGTGGGTGGAGGCAACTAGCCGCGCGGGGAGTATATCATGACAACTGGCGACGTGCCCACGCACTCAGTCGCCATTGTCGGCGCGAATATTGCCGGGGCAAGCACTGCCGAGACGCTCCGTCGTCTAGGATATGACGGGCGTGTGGTGTTGATTGGTGCCGAAGCAGAACTCCCGTATGAGCGCCCGCCCCTCTCGAAGGAATTTTTGGCGGGCCAGTTTGATGCCGAGCGCCTGATGCTTCGTCCCCGTGCTTTCTATGATGAGCAGCGCGTTGAGTTGTGGCTGGGGCAGCGCGCCACCCACCTCGATGCCACCACTCGCACCATCACGCTGGCGAGTGGCGAACGACACCAGTTCGACCGAATCGTCGTGGCCACCGGCTGCGAACTCATTCCCTTGCCCATACCTGGTGCGGACCTACCCGGCGTCTACGCGCTGCGCACGCTGGCGGATGCCCAGTCGCTGCAGGCGGCGTTACGTGTGGGCGCGCAGGCTCATCATGGACGCGTTGTCGTCATTGGGGCGGGCTTCATCGGCGCTGAGGTGGCGGCCACCTGCCGCATGGCGGGGATGAATGTAACGGTGATCGAGATGCTCTCGCATCCCCTGGAGCGCGCGCTTGGGCCAGAGATGGGAGCGCTGCTGGCGGCGGTTCACCAGACACATGGCGTCGACGTGCGTACCAGTGAGACGGTGGCCGAGATTCGCGGCAGGGATCGAGCGGAAGAGGTGGTGACAGGCAGCGGGGCGCGCATCCCCTGCGCGTTTGTCGTGGTGGGCACGGGTGTGCGTCCAGCGATGCGTTGGCTGGTTGACTCAGGACTGTCGCTTGGCAATGGCGTGTTGGTAGACGCGACCTGCGAGAGTAACGTTCCAGGCATCTTCGCGGCGGGCGACATTGCCAACTGGCCCTATCAGCCTGCCGAGAGTGCGCCGCTGCAACGAGTGCGGCTGGAGCACTGGGATAACGCGCTGCGCCAGGGCGAGGTGGTTGCGCGCAATCTGCTTGGTGGGCGTCTCGCCTACCACCATATCCCCTACTTCTGGTCCGACCAATATGATCTGAAGCTGCAATTTGTGGGCTACGCGCCCACCTGGGATCAGATTATCGTGCGGGGCAGCCCTCCCGATTCGTTCGTTGCCTTTTACCTCGCGGGTGGGCGGGTGCGCGCGGCATTTTCGAGCAATCGCCAACGAGACCTGGTGACCCTCAAGAAGCTGATCGCCGCCGATCCACAGATAGCGCCCGCACACCTGGCAAATGACCAGATTTCCCTCAAAGAGCTGCTCAAGCTGGTTTGATATTGATTTCACTGGGAAGTTGTTCTCTGTCGATGCATACAGTACAGACAGTTTCGAAAGCTGATGCGGCCGGCGTCTGTCGCATGCTCAAGAATATACTCAAGCGGGCAGTAGAGATCGTCCGCCCTGATTGCCGTGACCTCTCCTCCTCGGCGCACAGGCCCCTACCTGAAGGTAAGGGATAGCGTCAACTAGAACGGATGTGCTACACTTCATCGGGACGGGCAGGCGCCCACGTACTCTGTGGGGACCTGCGCCGCCTGAGCATCGTCTCGTCGGGAGTGCAATTAGGAGAGGCTAGGAGAGGCATCATGCGGTTACTGCTCACGTCCGCGGGCATCAAGAACACCAGTATCCAACGCGCTGGTCGACCTGCTGGGCAAACCGATCGCCGAGTCGAGCGCCCTCATCATCCCCACCGCGATCTACCCCTTCCCTGGCGGTGCTGCCGGAGCCTACCGGGCGATCCGCGGAATAGCCGCCAGTCCCTTGTGCGAATTGGGGTGGAAGTCGTTGGGCGTGCTGGAGCTGACCGCGCTGCCCAGCATCGATGACGACGCTTGGATCCCCACGGTCCAGGAGACGGACGCCCTGCTGGTTTGGGGCGGCGATCCCCTGTATCTGAGCCACTGGATGCGACAGTCGGGACTGGCAGGCCTGTTGCCGTCGCTGCGGCGCGAGACGGTCTATGTGGGGGTGAGCGCCGGGAGCATGGCGACGGCCGCCACCTTCGGCGAGACCTACCCTGATCCGCCCAGGGGCAGCGGTGACGCGCTCACGTCGGAAGACATCGTGTTCGCCACACCGCAGGGAGCAATCAGCAGGATCTTGGTCACGGCTCAGGGAGTGGGACTGGTGGACTTTGCGTTGATTCCGCACCTGGACCACGAGGATCACCCGGACGCCTTCCTGGCCAACGCAGAACAGTGGGCTGTGAGGCTCCCCGTGCCCACGTACGCGATTGACGATCAGACTGCGCTGAAGGTGACCGACGGCACCGTCGAAGTTGTCTCCGAGGGGCACTGGAAGCTGTTCACCCCCTAAGACGCTGGTTCGGTCATGAGCAGTTCGTGCTCCAGTTCGGTTGAACCGTGCGTGCCGCGTACACTGCCCTCGCGCAATCTGGTATCAGACACCTGTCTGCTACGCGTCTGGTACACGTCTGGTACGCGGCGCGGTCAATACGACTTGCATGCCCACTCTCGCCAGCTATTGCCATCGCGGTGGAAGATTTGATAGGCGGCATGGATGTTCTTATCGTAATCGAATGGCGAGTAGGCGGCATAGGATGTCGTATCCCAGGTACTCGGGTAGAGAATCTGAAAGACGCCTGACGCGTGACTATTGCCGATGGGATACGAGTTGACGGCATTCGGGTCGTAGCCAGACTCACAGCGAGCGATGTTGAGCGCTCCCTGTGCGTATGGCCCAAAAACCGCGATGATGTCGTTGATAATGGCCTGCGTTCCGGGATTATTGCCAGGGTTGGGCGCATAATACTTCGGTTTCGGGGTGGCCGTTGCCGTCGGCGTCGGTGGATGGATAAACGCGCCAGAGGACGTCGAGAATTGGAGCGATGTCGCCGCAGCCATGCTCTGGCCAAGCGGCGTTGTGAGTGTGAGCGTGCTGACGAGCACCACAGTCGCGAGCATCGCCACCACAAACTGCATCAGGAACGAATACGGGCCACTGCGCCGGGGGACGACTCTGACCGCCGGACGCCGTGGCTTGTCCGCACCGCGAATTAACAGCGCGCCAGATTCGGCATGGCTGCCAGCAGGCGTGAGTATTCCATGCGCCGCGATAGGCGCCAGCGCCATCGAGCGTGCCTCGGCGCGCACCTCAGAGTCGGCCGAGCGCACTTCATCTTCGAGTCCCGCGAGCTTCGGCGGATGGATGGGCATGGACGACCGGGGGGATCGCGGCCGGGTGGGTCTTCCTGTGTTCGGGCGGGTTGATCCGCTGGGTGGCGCCGCGCGTGGCGGCGTGGCTGGCGGCTCATCGTCGAATGCTGACAGCGGCGGCAGGCCGGATGCGGGCTGCGACACAACGGTTGGCGGTTCGTCCTGCGCCATGTTGTTCTGCCATGGGAAGTGAGGCTGCTGCGGTGGCATCGCATCTCCTTCTCTGCCGCGCTAGAGTGCCCGCCTACATCAGTCCCCTGGGTCAGACGTACGCGTGTTGCCCCAGAGTGATGACCATCTGTCTGACTCATTCAAGGTCAGTATGACACTCCCTCGCCCAGAGCGACTACCACGTGGCCAGATTGTACCCGCTTTGTACCCGGTTGCTTCATGCGGTGTTCAGGAGGGACGGCATCAGGCGCGACAATGCGGGTGCCTGTAGAGAATAGCAGGGACGGCACAATGGTGATTACCGCTGCTGCTTCTCGATGGTGAGCAGCAGGTGGTCCACGTCGAATGGCTTCTTGATCACTGGCACCGAGAGGTTGGTCAACAGGTTGGCAAACGCCAGGCTGAGCGTCTGTTGGCCCGCCGTCATCAGGATATAGCGGTGACGCTGGAGCCGTCGGGAGTCTCCGGCGACCGCCCCCAGCAAAGCGGAACCATCGAGTTGAGGCATCATCAGATCAAGGAGCACGATCATCGGAGTGGGCGATTTGCGGAGATACTCAAGCGCCCGAAGGCCATCCTGTGACTCGATGACCGTATATCCAGAATCTTCGAGCACATCGCGTAGTGTTTCGCGGATCGCGGTGTCGTCGTCGACGACAAGAATGCTCGTAATTCTGGAAGGCACGCTTTATACTCCCAAGTATTGCAGTCCAGTTGTTACCAGACTGCTTGGCATCTCACCAGCAAGACAGCCCTTGCCGATGGTGTTCTGGTGGCGGAAGCGGCGGAATACACGAGGTTCACAGGGGTGTCACCACAGTCCCGTGTGTTGCTGCGATGGTGAATGTCAGCATGACCCGTGCCATTTCCGCGCCTGTTTGAGGTGCAAACGTTACGTCACGCGAGCGAGCGCCGTTTTACGCGGGAGGCATCGGGCCAGTGACGATCCCCTGAAGGAGATGGTGCATGGAAATATCTACCTGGGGGCGCCAGTCGGCGCATTGTGGATCGACCAGCCACAGCAGCGCGAGTCCTTCGAGCAATGCAGAGATAGTGATGGCGACCTCAGACGGGCTAATGGTCGGCCGGAACTCGTCTTGCGCGATGCCACGTTGAATGATTCCCTCCAGTACGCCGCGATATTCGGCAAAGTAAACGCGCAGATGTCGCCGAACCGCGCTCTGGCGGGCCGCCACGGCATAAAACTGGAGCGCAACCGGTTGGATGGTGGCCATGCGCTCCATCTCGCGGGTCATTTCTCGCGTCATGGTCAAGAGTTGGGCCGTTACTGAGCCATCACCAGCGGCGAGCGCGCGGATCTGCTTGATTGCGCGGTCAAAGAAGAACTGGAGCAGCGTTGCGATGATGGTATCTTTGCTCTTGTAGTAGAGATAGAGTGCGCCTTTGCTCACTCCAGCTTCATCGGCGATATCGTCCATGCGCGCGCTCGAATCCCATGCGCGCAAAGACGGCCATCGCGGCATCGAGAATCTGATTGCGTCGCTGATCGCTGACATCCGGCCGTGGAGCCATATGCACCTCCGTGCGGATTTCCAGGTGTTGACGAGGCTCTCCCATACGGTGATGAGAGAGCCTGATGATAGAGAAACTACCTCTATTGTAGCGCTGAGATACAGGGCTACGATGGTTGCGTGGCGTGCGGGATAGCAATATGCTCCGGACGTGACGGCAGGGATGGTTTCGACTGAATGCTCCAAATGCGGGTCTTCCACCAGAAGATGAGCAAGCCCAGCAGCGCGAAGCCCGCAAACCAGGCCAGGGCTAACAATACCGACGCGCCAGCGACACCGTGCCCAAAACCTCCGCTTACCGCTACTTGCATAGGCCCAAAGGACGGGAACGCAGCCAAGAAGTCATTGTTTGCCAGCGGATTTTCGACGGGCGCTTGCAGGAAGGTGTCCATCAGGCTCACCATGATAATGAGGAAGAATCCCGCCAGTTCGCTCGCGACGAGCACACCCAGTAGCAGCCCCAACGCACCGTAGATCAGCGCATCGAGCAGGTAGCCCAGCCAGACCGCGCCAAACCCCTGAGGTTGCCAGAATATCTCCATCACCAGGGTTGCGTACAGCGAGATGACTGCCGCGATGACAACGACCGCTGTCGTTTTGGCTGCGATGGCCACCGGCTGGGGTAGCCCAGACAACACCAGTCGCCGGTCGAAGGCGGCGTTGCGACGGGTCGCGGCGAAGATCATGAAGGCCACGATGAGGGTGATGGCATTGAACCCTGACGTTAGCACCGTCAGATCGTGGCCATTGACCTGCAAAAATGCGCCCGTGCTCTGCAGTTTGAATGCCACTGCGGTGTCAGGAATGAGCGCACCAAATAGCCAATCCCATATTGGCACGAAGACGAGCAGAAGGCCCAGCGCGAGTCGATTGCGTCCCTGCTCGATCAGTGCGAAGCGTGTCGCAATTACAAAGCGCCTCCAGGTAGACATGGCTAGACTCCTTCTGTCGTATTCACCGACACGCCACGCGCGATGGGCAGCGGAACGAGCTTCCCACCATCCAGGCGAAAGAGGGTATCAAAGCGCTGCTGGTCGAAGATCAGGTGCGAAATGACGAGCACGGCGCGTCCCTGGGCGCGTAACGCCTCGGCGAGTACCCAGAAGTGGAGGTAGGTTTCCCAGTCGAAGCCTTGATACGGTTCGTCGAGCAGCAGCACATCTGGCTGGTGCATGAGCGACAGGGTGAGATTCACCTTCTGCTTGGTGCCATCAGAGAGCACGCCAACAGATGTCGTGCGATATTTCTGATAACCAAGGCTGGAAATCAGCGCTTCCGCATACGAGAGGTCGGTGAGGCCATACGCGGCGGCGAAATAGGCGAGATGCTGGTTGACTGTCAACGTATCATTGAGTATTGCCGCCTGCGGACAGTAGCCAATCGAGCCGGTGCGCGTGATGGTGCCGCGACTCGGCCGCAGTTCGCCCGCGAGAATGCGCAGGAGTGTAGATTTGCCCGCGCCATTCTCGCCAACAACGCCCACCAGCGTCCCCGGCGCGATTGCCAGATCGACGCCATGCAGCACCCCGCGTCGCCCAAACGAGCGCGTGATCTGTTCGGCGCGCAAGAGAGATTCAGCCATACAGTGTCCTCCTCGGAAGGGTCATATGCGTCCAACGGACTTCTTTCCAGCGGCAGAGAGAACCACGCCCAGCATCCTGCGAGTGTCGCCTCTCGTCCGGTGAATTATGACTGACCGGTCAGTCATAATAGTATATCGCATTATGATATGTGTCAAGCGCTATACTCTGATGATATGCGATTACCAGGTGCCGGTGGACGGTGCAGTTGCATAGCACGCACGGATGTAGCGGATATATACGGATGAGGAGAGCACGATATGCGTGTATTTGTCGTTGGCGCGACCGGAGTGTTGGGGCGGCACACGTTGCCCCGGTTGATGGAGCGCGGCCATAGTGTCTCCGCGGTGGTGCGTCGCCCGGATGATGTGACGCGGCTGCGGCGGCTGGGAGTCGATGCGCATCGCGGCGATATTCTGGATGTGGCGAGTCTGCGCGAGCCGCTGCGCGATTGCGATGTCGCGCTACATCTGGCGACGGCAATTCCGCCGCGTGGCGCTCAGATGGATTGGAGCCGCAACGACCAGATTCGCCGCGAGGGTACACACAATCTGCTCGCGGCGGCTCAAGACATGGGCGTGCGTCGCTATGTGCAGCAGAGTATCACGTTTCTCTATGGAGATTGTGGGGAGCTGATCGCTCCCGAAGAGCACCCGCTCACGGCAGGCCGATCATACCCTTCGGCGCTTGACATGGAGGAACAGGTGCGCGCGTCGTCGCTCGAATGGGTGATGCTGCGCGGTGGGTCGTTCTATGGGCCAGGCACGCATCGGGAAGACGCCTGGCGAAGCGATGCGAACCAGGGGACGCTGGCCTTGCCCGGTGATGGGTCGGCGCTCATCTCGCTGGTCCGCGTGGAGGATATGGCGCGGGCGGTGGTGCTGGCGTCGGAGTCGGCTCCGGCAGGCGCCATCTACAATGTAGTGGACGACACGCCCGTCAGTTACCGCGAACTCTACAGCTACGTGGCCGCGCAGATGATGGCGCCTGAGCCACCGGCTGGTGGTGGGCGAGTGGACTCGCTCGGTTGCTCCAACGCTGCCATCCGACGGGCGCTTCGTTGGGAGCCAGCGTGGCCATCCTATCGCTCTGGCCTGGGGTGATGGGTAGCTGTTACACCCGTTACAGCCAAAGCCATAACCCTTTGTCAGAGCAACAGGAAGCAGACGATTATTTAGATGCTGGCACGCGGATGGCGATGCAGGTACTCAGGCACGTCGCCCGTGTCACGGCTATCTTTGCCCCAGCGGAGCGCGGCCAAATCTACCAGTGCGATGAATCCGGTCGCGCCAAGGGCGACAAGTAGCAGTTCCATGACAGTAATCCCCTTCTTCAAGACAAGTTCGATGACGCATGCTACTGTTGGTGGTAAGCGTTCAGAGTCTGTTCAATCTGATGTACATGGACGGTATCGTGGTCGGCCCAGTGTTTGAGCCAATCCTCGGCAGTGAACTCTCCATACTCCGGCTGAAACCCTACCCGCTGCCAGTCCGCGGGGCGGAGTAACTGCGCGACGTTGAGGCTGGCGATCCGTTGCGTCTGAAAGTCGGCGAGCAACTCGTCGCGAGCGTCGCGGGCGGTGTTGCGGTTCGCATGCCAGTGCTTCTCATCGTGTGGCGCGAGATGCGGTCGTTCCTCCTTGGCGATCCGCTCCAGACGCTGCCGCATGATGAATGCCTCATCGTCAACGAGATGTGCCAGAATTTCGCGAATCGTCCAGGTATCAGTCGCTGGGCGAAAGTCGAGCGCGGCGTCATCCAACTGGCCTGTCAGGCGGCGAAGTGTCGCCTCGGTCGCTGCGAGTGTGGCCAGCGAATCGTTCAGCGTTGGCATGGCATCCTCTCATCGAATATCAGCACTCTATCATAGTGAACCGTCCCTCTTAAATTATAGTTTCACCGCACTATCATTTTCAAGATGCCATCATGACGAAATAATTGTTCGTGATTGCGGTGTGATACAGACGTATGTTCGATAAGCGAACAAAAGGCGTTCTCTGAAATAGTGAGTGTGTCTGTGGCATTCCATCACACCCCGTTTGGGGTATCATCCAATGGCCGAAACCTGCCGTGCTCCTACTGGGCTCATAAGAGAGGAACGCGGGGACGTTGATTGTGGCCGGTGGCGCGTATGTCGCTCAGGCGCGTAGGAGGGAATGTGCGATGGCAGATGAGGCAGACATCCTCATCATCGGGGCGGGATTGGCTGGCCTGGTGGCGGCGGTGGAGATCGCCGAAGCGGGCAAGCGCGTGATCATCGTCGAGCAGGAGCCAGAGCAGAGCCTTGGTGGGCAGGCGTTTTGGTCGCTTGGTGGCCTCTTTCTGGTGGATTCACCAGAACAGCGGCGAATGGGCATCCGCGATTCGTATGAGTTGGCGCTACAAGACTGGCTGGGCACGGCGGGATTCGATCGCGATGAAGACCTGTGGCCGCGGCGCTGGGCGGAGGCATATGTCGCCTTTGCCGCGGGCGAGAAACGGTCGTGGCTGTACGCGCGGGGAGTACGTTTCTTTCCCATCGTCGGGTGGGCGGAGCGCGGCGGCTATGGGGCTATTGGCCACGGGAACTCGGTGCCACGCTTTCATATCACCTGGGGTACGGGACTCGGTGTGCTGGCGCCCTTTATCCGCCGGGTGCGTCGCGCGCAGCAACGCGGTCTGGTGACGCTGAAGTTTCGCCATCGGGTCAACGCACTGACGGTCTCCGGAGGGGTGGTCGATGGCGCGGAGGGCGACATCCTCGAACCGAGTGATGTCGAACGTGGCAAGCCCAGCTCGCGTGGTATTGTGAGGACGTTCACGCTGCATGCGCAGGCGATCATCGTCACGTCCGGCGGCATCGGCGGCAATCAGGAACTCGTGCGCCAGCATTGGCCGCAGCGGCTCGGCAACCCGCCCAGGCATATGATTACCGGCGTGCCAGCCCATGTGGACGGGCGCATGCTGGCGATTACCGAGGCGGCGGGCGGCCATATCATCAATCGTGACCGCATGTGGCACTATGTTG
>DAHUXT010000066.1 GCA_027307065.1 Ktedonobacteria bacterium | reverse complement strand
GTCAGCGCCAAAATTGGATGGGGGGACAGGAAAGGATGATGAGGATGCCACAGCGGAAAGACGCAAAGCGGAAGAACGCCGACACGACCAGCAACTGGATTCGTATTGGGGTGCTCTCGGCGATGGTAACGGCGCCGCTACGTCCGGCCTGGGTGATGATCTGCGCCTCGCGCGCGTGCTGCTTGGCGT
Source organism: Ktedonobacteria bacterium (assembly GCA_027307065.1). Lineage (GTDB taxonomy): Bacteria > Chloroflexota > Ktedonobacteria > Ktedonobacterales > JADMIN01 > DAHUXT01. The sequence goes on along the minus strand of DAHUXT010000066.1, from coordinate 14,428 downwards.
TCAAGACGTTGTGCGGCACCCCATGGCGATTGAGCAGGTCAGAGAGGTATTCAGAAATTTCGACGGATGTCGTGCCGACAAGCACTGGTTGTCCGGCATCGTGCCGGTCTTGAATCTCCTGGACCACCGCCTGAAACTTGCCTTCTTCCGAGCGGTAGATAAAGTCGGGGTTATCGGTGCGGGTAATGGGCTTATTTGTTGGAATGACGACAACGTCGAGTTTGTAGATCTTGTTGAATTCTTCGGCCTCGGTCAGCGCCGTACCAGTCATGCCCGCCAGTTTGCCGTACAGGCGGAAGTAGTTCTGATAGGTGATAGTGGCAAGCGTGCGATTCTCGTTCTGAATCTTCACACCTTCCTTCGCCTCGATCGCCTGGTGCAAACCTTCGCTGTAGCGCCTGCCCACCAACACACGGCCGGTGAACTCGTCGACGATCAGCACTTCGCCGTCGCGCACGATATAGTCTTTGTCGAGCTTGAAGAGCACCGATGCCTTGAGCGCATTTTCGAGGTGGCGCGTCAGCTCCATGTCCTCGTACAGGTTGTGCAGCCCCATTGCCTGCTCGACCTTGTCGATGCCCGTGTCGGTGATCGCGACCGTCCGCTCCTTGAGGTCCACGCTGTAGTCTTCGTCTGGCTTGAGACGGGGCACGACCCGTGCGAACCGCTGATAAATCTCGGCCGACTCTTCCGCCTGGCCGGAGATAATGAGTGGCGTGCGCGCCTCATCGATCAGAATATTATCCACCTCGTCGACAATGGCATAGTTCAGTTCGCGCTGCACGCAGAATGCGGCGTCGGGCACCATGTTGTCGCGCAGGTAATCGAATCCAAGCTCATTGTTCGTGCCGTAGGTGATGTCGGCGGCGTATGCCGCACGGCGTTCCGGTCCCTGCGGCGGCATCGTTGTCAGGATGACGCCAACGCTCAGACCGAGGAACTCGAAGATTTTGCCCATCCAATCGCGGTCGCGCTGGGCGAGATAGTCATTGACGGTGACGATGTGAACGCCTTTACCGGTCAACGCGTTGAGATACGCTGGCAGTGTCGCGACCAGTGTCTTGCCTTCGCCAGTGCGCATTTCGGCGATTTTGCCTTGATGGAGCACCATACCGCCGATCAATTGGACATCGAAGTGGCGCATGCCAATCGCGCGACGCCCTGCCTCGCGCACCACGGCGAACACGTCTGGCAGGATGTCGTCGAGCGTCGCGCCGTTCGCCAACTCCTCTTTGAAGTCAGCCGTTCGGCCGCGCAGTTCCTCATCGGTCAGCGCTTTGACTTCATCTTCGAGCGCGTTGATCTGGTCTACGATAGGTCGTAGTGACTTCAATTCTTTTTCGTTGGGGTCACCGAATATTTTGGTGATCAAGTTCACGGTCGAACCCGGTCTTTCGTCATGCTATTCTCAATGCGATTCTCATGAGAACGCGCTACCAGCGAGCATTCCACTTTCCTGTATGACAGGTCAGCTACACGTTGTACTACGTGCGAAGCGCCAGAAAGCTCCATTCAACTATCCAAAAATACACGAAGCTGCTACGCGCAAAACCACCTGGGTTTCTTGTGGACACCACCTCATTATATCATGCGCCACCGTTCATGCCCGGCCATTTCCTCACAAAAGCGTCCCGTCGAAGGCGCGATACTAGACCATTTGTTCGCTTTTCTGTATACTTGTTACATCGGTGACTGGGATGCGAGTGGAGGATGACGGGCATGGAGATTCCGGCGCAGGGCTTCCGCCGTGTACTGCACGCCGATCTCGACTGCTTCTTTGCCGCGGTGGAGGAGTTAGATGATCCGTCGCTGCGTGGCAAGCCGGTCATCGTCGGCGGTGATCCTGATCGTCGTGGGGTGGTGAGCACGGCCAACTACGTCGCCCGCCGCTACGGGGTTGCCAGCGCAATGGCCGCCGCACAGGCCCGCCGCCTCTGCCCACAGGCTATTTTTCTCCGCCCGCGATTCGACCGTTATCGCGAGTTGTCGCGGCGGGTCATGGCGATTCTCGAAGACGCGGTGGTGGCGCTGGAGCAGGTGTCGGTGGACGAGGTGTACGGCGAACTTCCGCCGGGCCAGCCGGGCTGTGAACGGGCGGAGACGATTGCGCGGCGGATCAAGTCGCGAGTCTACGGCGAAACTGGACTGGTCATCTCGATTGGCGTTGGGCGCAATAAATCGATCGCCAAGCTCGCGAGTGACCTCTCTAAACCCGACGGCTGTCTCGTCGTCCGACCCGGCCAGGAGGAGACATTTCTGCATCCGCTGCCGGTCGGCAGACTCAATGGCGTGGGGCCGCACACCCGCGAACGGCTGGAACGACTAGGGCTGCTAACCGTGGGCGATCTCGCGGCGCGCAGCCTGGCCGAGCTGGAAGCGGTGCTCGGTAAGCATGGGCGCTGGCTCTGGCATCTAGCGCGCGGCGAAGACGACCGCCCCGTCGAGACGGAACGCGAGCCGCCCAAAAGCATCTCGCATGAGAACACCTACGAACGTGACATCGCCGATGTGGAGCGCGCCGCTGGCCATGTGCGCGAACTAGCGCTGGCGGTGGCGCGGCGGGCGGCGAGTAAGAGCATGATCGGGCGCACCATCACGCTCAAGGTCAAGTGGTCGAACTTTCAAATACTCACGCGCCAGCAGGTTCTGGCAGCCCCCACCGCTGAGCCCGAGATGCTGGCGACCGCCGCGGACAGGATATTGCGGGACCAGATCAGTCCGCTGTTGGGCGGCGAACATGCCATCCGGCTGTTGGGCGTCGCGCTCAGCGGGCTGGCATCGGCGCACGACGCGGCGAGAACCGTATGGCAGGTGCGCGCGGGCCACGGAATGATCCAGCCCTCGCTCTGGGATGTCCTCGCTGTAGAGCGTTCGATACTGTAGAATGCTCAGCGGCACCACATCGACAGATTCATGCAGAACATCAGAGAGCGAGGCTATGAGCGAGCCAGGAGATAGAGGGCCAATGCCTGTGCTTCAGGGTGAGCGCGTGAACCTGCGCGCCATTGAAGAAACTGATCTGCCCCTGGTCCATCAATGGGCCAACGACGAGCGCGTCGCCGGAGAATTCGATGTTGTTCGGCCAGTTTCCGCCGACGACATTCGGCGGCGGTATCGCGACAATCGGGCGCTCAACGCGGAAGGCGGCGCGCTGCTTGTCGCGCGTAAGGATGGCACGCCGGTTGGGCTGGTCACATGCCACAGCGTTTCGTATGGCGTCTATTCGCCCGCGTTCAACATCGGCATCGAGATCGAGCCAGCGCAGCGGGGCAACGGCTTTGGCAGCGAGGCGCAGCGGCTATTCGCCAATTACCTGCTGCATGCGTTCCCCATTGGGCGGGTCGAGGCCAGCACCGACGTCGAGAATATCGCGGAGCAACGCGCACTTGTGCGAGCCGGATTCCAACGCGAGGGGGTGGCGCGCTCGGCGAGTTGGCGCGGCGGCCGCTGGCATGACATGTTCGTCTACAGCCGCGTTCATGGCGACGGCTGACGTTTGCCGTCATGCCAAGAGGGCAATTGCCCGTGCGAAACTCTGTCCATTGCCAGGCGCTGGCAGCGCAAATGCCTCCGCGAGCGTCGCGCCCAGATCGGCGAAGCTCGACCGCACACCCAGATTCGTGCCCGGTGGTATCCCCTTCCCAACCGCAAGCAATGGGACGCTTTCGCGCGTGTGGTCGCTGCCGCTGTAGGTCGGGTCGGTGCCGTGGTCGCCGGTAATGAAGAGCGCGTCGTCATCGCGGAGGCGTTTCAATGCGGCGGGGAGCCACGCGTCGAGTGCGCGGAGCGTATCGGCGTAGCCCTGTGGGTTGCGGCGATGGCCGAAGTTCTGGTCGCACTCGACAAAATTGACGAAGAGCATTCCGGCAAATGGCCGGGCAAGTTGCTCCAGCGTCGCTGCCTGTGCCTCGGCGTTCGTCGCCGTGTGGTTGCTGGACGTGAGGCCATGTCCGGCAAAAAGATCCTCGATCTTGCCGATGCCGACAACCTCGCGGCCACTTTCTTTCAGTGAATCGAGCAAGGTCGGCGTGGGCGGGGGCAGCGAGAAGTCTCGTCGTCGCGGTGTGCGGGCGAATGTTCCAGGCGCGCCGACAAACGGGCGGGCAATGACGCGCCCGACGGCGTTCTCGCCGGTGAGCAGACCGCGCGCGATCTCGCACAGGCGGTACAGATCGGCTGGCGGGATGACATCTTCGTGGGCGGCGAGTTGGAAGACGCTGTCGGCGGAGGTATAGAGAATGGGGGAGCCAGTACGTAGATGTTCGGCGCCAAGCTCCTCGATAATCGCCGTGCCCGACGCTGGCTTGTTGCCGAGCACACGGCGGCCGATCAGGCGCTCGAAGGCGGCGACGAGGGCCAATGGGAAGCCGTTCGGGTACGTCGGCAGCGGATGGTCGAGCACCACGCCCATCAACTCCCAATGTCCGGTCGTGCTGTCCTTGCCTGGTGAGCGTTCGATCAAACGGCCACACGCGCCGAAGGGCACCTGTGGCGGTGTCCCCATGATCGTCGTCAGGTTGCCCAGCCCGAAGTTTGCGAGCGTCGGCAGCGCGAGTCCACCGATTGCACGCGCGCAATTTGCCAGGCAATTAGCGCCCTCGTCACCATAGTCTGCGGCATCGGGCGCCTGGCCGACGCCGACTCCGTCGAGCACGAGCACGATTGCTCGTCCGAGTCGTCCCATGAACTCCTCCGCGCGAGGTCACTCGTTCGTCTCATCGCATTGTACCCGCAGGAGGTCGCCAGCGCGTAGACCGATTAATGTTAATGAATTGTAAAATAAATCAATTACACTATTGACTTTATTAATTTGTCATGGTATATACTTCTCATCCCAGGCAATGTGGCAGCAGTGAGACCTGATCCTACTGGCTGGTGAGGGTCATTTCCCCGGAGGAGATTCGCATGTTTGACCCCGTACTCTTGATGGAGGCCGCCCACGAGCACCAGCGCGAAATTGACCGCAAGCTCGAAGTGGCGCGCATGATGCATGAAGGCCGCGTGGAGCAGCCGCCTCTGCCCGAGCGAATGTTGCTGGCGGTGGCAGACGCGCTGATTTCGGCTGGCGAGCGTATGCGTGATGGACATCCCATGCCCGCCTCGGAGTGACACGAGCCGCGATCTAATGAACCCGATATGCCCCTTCTTCGCATGTGGAGAGGGGCGTTTCTATTGGCGGTGGTGGGCGCGTGTAGTTGAATGTGACCCCGGCAACGTCGCCAGTGACCTGCCGTAGTTGCCAGCAGACTGCCGCTACGGGTATAGTCCAACTGCAGAACTGTTCAGAGAAATTAGGGACCGCGCAAAACGACATTTCGTGGAGGATGACGTGCTGACGACGTTGATTCGGCTTCATGAAGACATGGCGCCAGTTATTCTGGCTGCTGGCGGCATCACACTTATTTGCGGCATCATCGCGCTGATTGTGGTTCGCGGACGCAGCGCTGACCAGGGTGGTGGTGCCATCATGCGGGTCTTCCGGATTCTTCTCACCGCGACCGCCGCGCTCGGTTTGGTACAGGCGATTCTCGGTGGGCTTATGTATCTTCAGGGCGCGCGACCTGGCGAGGGGCTCCACTACGTCTACGGCGGGATAGTATTACTAGCGATTCCAGTAGCCTACGTCTACAGCGATCAGGCGCGTGTGCGGCGCGACATCATCATCATGGTGATAGCGGTCGTCGCCGTCATTGGCGCGGCGGTGCGGGCGTTGATGACAGGCCAGCCCTAGCCACTTGCATAGCTCCTAACGTCGCCTGACAGGAGGTGCGTATGGAATACCAGTACGAGCAGGCTGTCGAGATCTTACGTCGGACGCCAGCCACGCTGACAGCGCTTCTGCGCGGGCTGCCCGACGCCTGGACTCTCGCCAACGAGGGACCGGATACCTGGAGCGCCTACGACATCGTCGGGCACCTGTTGCATGGCGACGAAGGCAATTGGATCGCGCGGGCGCGCACAATTCTCGAGCATGGCGAGAATCAGCCCTTTAGCCCCTTCAATCGGACAGCGATGTTCGAAAAGTATCAGGGATTCTCGCTGGACCAGTTGCTCGCAGCGTTCGAGCAGTCGCGCGCGACAAATCTGGATGCGCTCAGCGCGCTGGATATTACGCCGCAGAAACTCGCGCTCACCGGCACACATCCGGCGCTGGGAACGGTGACGCTGAGCCAGTTGCTGGCGTCCTGGGTGGTCCACGACCTGAACCATATCGGTCAAATCGTCGAGGTCATGGCGCGGCAATGCGGCGAGGCGGTTGGTCCGTGGAGGCAGTATCTTGCCATTCTGACGCGACCGATTCTCACCGAGTAGCGCGCTAGAGCTTGCTGATGGTGATATCACCGGCATCCACACGGATACGAATGGCGCCTGTGGGTTGGCCGCCGAGCGTGTCGTCGGTCATCTCTCCGACATTGTTCGCCCGTTTTGGCTGCACCGGCCAGCCCGTCACATGAATTTCACCGATACTGGTACGCGCATCCAGCCGCGTGCTGGTCTCCGCTGGCAGCGTAAGCGCCACGTCTCCAGTGCTCACTGAAATATCCACCGAAGCGTTGTCGGGCACGCTTCCTTGCACTGTGACCGATCCCGTTGAGACGTGCATGTGCGACCCATCGGCAAGCGCCGTATTCCGCATGGTGACGTTGCCCGCGCTGGTCGAAAGTGCCATCAGCCCACCAACACTATCGATCTGTACATCGCCCGCCTTGATGTCGGCCGAGATATTGGTGGTCGCTGGCACAGTAATCTGCATGTTGACGGCACTGGATGTGGCTAAAAATCCGGTATCTTGAAAGTTTGATGTCACCGAAATCGTATCGCCACTTTGGGTCATGGCCACCTGAATTTTGCCAAGGTCGTGTTGCGCGGCGTCGCTTGAGGAGTCGCGAGCGGTCTTGGTGATCGCGACGCTGACGGTCCCCGGCGCGCCCTGCCGCACGCTCAGATGCCCCGACGCATTGTGGATGTCAAGTGATGGAACCCCGCTGATGGCAAAGCTCTGGGAGTATGTGGCGCTGGCGGTGACCTCGTTCGCGAGTTTGATGGCGATGCCCATGATGAGGCCGCCTACCAGGGCACAGGCGAGCAGCGCGAGCAATATCACGGCCAGGGCGCAGCCAATCATCCAGACGAACCAGCGTGGACTGCGTCGCCGCGCGCGCATCGATTTTTCCGGCGGCTGGGCTGGCGCGACGACAGTTGGAGCGGACGAGCGACCCCGGCGTTCAAACGCCTCAGCCGGTACCTCGCGGTAGTCTGGTACGGGCGTCTTACGTTCCATGCTCGTTGCTCCACTCCGGCCGCTCGGGCAGCCGGTTCAGTCTAGTGACGGTGTCGAAGCGTTCGCGGAAAAGCCGGAAAATATCGACGGCCAGGCAGCATTTGCGCCTCTGGGCTTGTCGCATCGAATACGCAATGGGCGCCGCCAAAGTTGTACCAGATGGGAAGCGCATCCAACGTGTAGCATAAGCCCGTGACGACGACACCCAGGTCGCGCTCATTGGCGTCCTATGCGATACTATCAGGACATTGATGACACACGCGACAGACGCGATCAATAGCTGAGGTTGGTCATGGTAGAGGCAGATGCGCCGCTGAGCATATATCCTCAGGCGGTGTGGCGGCTGATTATCGAGCGCGCGCCGTGCACTGGCGCCTGGAATATGGCGCTCGACGAGGCGATCATGGATGCCGTCGCGGCCGGTGACTCGCTGCCGACGCTGCGTTTCTATGCGTGGGAGCCGCCGTGCCTCTCGCTGGGCAAACGCCAGCCGCTCGATGGGGTCGATCTTGAGCGCTGCCGCGCCGATGGCATTGACGTCGTCCGTCGGGCAACCGGTGGGTTTGCCATTCTGCATACCGACGAACTGACCTACAGCGTCGCCGTTCGGCCTGATGATCCGCGCGCCGATGGGGCGATTCTCGACGCCTATCGCAAGCTGAGCCAGGGGCTGCTGGCTGGTTTGCGTCTGCTCGGCGCCGCGCCCGAGATGTCCCCGGTCGTGTCGGGCGGGGTGCATAATGCGAGCGCCGCTTGCTTCGAGATGCCCTCGGCCTACGAGATCGTCGTCGGGCACCAGAAGCTCATCGGCAGCGCGCAGGCGCGACCAGCGGGCCGGGTGTTGCAGCACGGATCATTACCGCTGACGGGCAATATTGCGCGGGTGGTGCCTTACCTCGCGTATGAGCGCGAGGAAGAGCGTGCGGCTCTCGCGGCGCATCTGCGCGAGCGGGCCACCACGGTAAGCGATGCGCTGCGGCGCACTGTTCGCTACGACGAGGCCGCGGAAGCGATGGCGCGCGGTTTTGCGGACGCGCTGAACCTGACGTTGGAGCCTGGTGAGCCTACGGTGGCCGAGGTGAATGCGGCCGCCAAACGGCTGGACGAAAAGGTCGTCTTGTGACGGGGAGTCGATACCGTCCGGAATAGAGAGAGCAAACTATGGGCGAGAAGTTGCGAGTTGGGGTTATCTTCGGCGGGCGCTCCGGCGAGCATGAAGTCTCGATTGCCTCGGCCGCGTCAGTGCTCGATGCGCTCGATGCCGAGAAGTATGAGGTTGTGCCGATCGGCATTACCGCTGAGGGCCACTGGTTAGCCGGGGTGGACCCGCAGCCGCTGCTCACGGGCGCGACGATGCAAGATGCTGTGCAGAAGGGCCAGGCCACTGCCGTCGTCATGACCGGCGACCCCACCAGCCGCGGCCTTGTGCCTGCCGCGAGTTCCGACGATGATCCAGAGTCAGGTGGGCAGCGCCAGCAGCGACCGCTCGACATCGTCATTCCCGTGCTGCATGGCACCTATGGCGAGGATGGCACGCTGCAGGGACTGCTTGAGATGGCCGACGTGGCGTATGCGGGCTGCGGTGTGCTCGGCGCGGCGCTTGGCATGGACAAAGACAAGTCGAAGATGGTCTTTCAATCGGCGGGACTGCCCATCGTCGACTGGCTGACCATTCGCCGCGTCGAGTTCGAGCGCGATCCGGAAGCCGTCTGCGCACGTATCACCGAACGCTTTCCCGGAGCGGTCTTCGTCAAGCCCGCCAACATGGGATCGAGCGTCGGCGTAGGCAAGGCGCACAACGCCGAAGAGTTGCCCGCTGTCGTGGCTGATGCGCTCAAATACGATCGCAAAGCGATTGTCGAGCCTGCCATCAATTGCCGCGAGCTAGAATGTGGCGTCTTGGGCAATGATGAGCCGATAGCCAGTGTCGTCGGCGAGATTGTGCCGAGCAACGAATTCTACGACTACAAGGCCAAGTATGTCGACAATGCCTCGCGGCTCTTCATACCCGCCGAGATTCCGGCCGAGACGACGGCTGCTCTTCGGGCGATGGCTGTTGATGCCTTCCTCGCGCTTGACCTCTCCGGACTGGCACGGGTGGACTTCTTCCTGGATAAAGACTCCGGCCAAATCTATCTAAATGAGGTCAATACGATGCCCGGCTTCACGCAGATCAGCATGTATCCGAAGTTGTGGGAGGCGAGCGGCGTGCCATATCCGCAGCTTCTCGACCGGCTCATCCAGCTTGGGCTGGAGCGCCACGCCGAAAAGCAGCGCAACCGCACCAGCTATTCGCCAATGGAATAAGCGCAGGATACGACAGGCATCGGCACGCTGGCTGTCTCATGGAAAGCAGGGCATCGTGGATCGGGACGCGATACTGGGCGCGGCGGAGTCGTTCGCGCGGGATGTGTTGACCGGCGAGAGCAGCGGCCACGATTGGTGGCACATCCAACGGGTACGGTCGCTGGCGCGCACCATTGCCGAGGCTGAGCGGGCCGACGTGTTCATTTGTGAGCTTGCCGCGCTCTTGCACGACATCGCGGATCCGAAGATTTCCGGCGACTGGGAGACCGGCCTGGCGCGGGTGCGTGACTGGCTCGCGGTGCATGATGTCCCAGGTGATGCAAGCGAGCGTGTAATCGAGATTATCGCGACGATCTCCTTTGCGGGTGGCTCGAAGCCCGTGCCCCGCACACTGGAGGGGCGTGTCGTTCAGGACGCTGACCGGCTCGACGCGATTGGGGCGATTGGCATCGCGCGCGCGTTCGCCTATGGTGGGGCACACGGTCGCGTACTCTACGATCCGGAGGTCGCGCCGCGAGGGACGATGACCGCCGAAGAGTATCGTGGTCACCAGACGCCAACCGTCAATCATTTTTACGAGAAGCTGCTTTCGCTGAAAGAGCGCATGAATACCGAGTATGCGCGTCGTCTCGCCGACCATCGCCATCAGGTGATGCAGGCATTTCTCGACGAATTCTACGCGGAGTGGGACGGACTCCGTTGATCTCCAAGGTAGTGGGTATGTCTCGCCATTTCAGCGATTTGATTGTTCGTTCGCGTCGCGGCCATCTCGACGCGGAACTGCTCGCCATTGAATGGGGTATCGTATGGCCCGCGCCTCCCGCACACCGACCTCTATTGTCCGGCTCGACGCCGACCCGCTCGACATCCCACTGTATGAGCCGTTTGTCATCGCGACAGGTCAAGTGAACGACGCCCGCAATGTGCTCGTGCGCATAACACTGGTGGATGGCACTGTCGGATTGGGGGAGAGTGCGCCATTCCCGCCGAGTGGTGGCGAGACGCAGGAGACCGCGCTCGCGGCGGTGCGCGGCATGGCTTCGCTGGTGGAGGGGCACGACGCGGCCTCGTGGCGTCCGCTGTCCGAATCACTGCTGGCAAACTTCGAGCATCAGGCGACAGCGCGCGCGGGCATCGAGGCAGCCCTCCTCGACGCCCTCACGCGCTCGTGGGGTGTTCCGCTGTTCCAGTTCTTTGGTGGTGTCGCATCACACGTCGAGACGGACGTCAGCATTCCGATTGTATCGCCAGCGCGGGTGGCAGAGCTTTCGCGGATGCATGCCGAGAGCGGCGCGGCGACACTGAAACTGAAGGTTGGTGCCGACGTAGCAGACGATACCGACCGCGTGCTGGCGTTGGTCGAAGCGGCGCCCGATTGCGATCTGATTCTGGATGGCAATCAGGGATACACGCCGTCTGAGGCGCTCGAACTGCTGCGCACCCTGGCAGATGAGAATATTGTGCCCATTCTCTTCGAGCAGCCGGTACACCGCCACGATCTTGAGGGAATGCGGTTCGTGACCGAGCGGGCGGGTATTCCCGTCGCCGCCGATGAAAGTGTGCAGACGGCAGCCGACGCGTTGCGCATCGCGCGCATGGGCGCGGCCAATGTCGTCAATATCAAGTTGATGAAAGCGGGCATTGTCGAGGCGCTTGATATCGCCGCCGTCTGTCGCGCGGCGCACATTGATCTGATGATCGGCGCGATGATCGAGTCCCGGTTGGGGATCGCGACCTCGGCGCATTTCGTCGCCGGGCTAGGCGGCTTTCATTACATCGATCTCGATACCGCCATGCTGCTTTCTGACGACCCCTTCGCCGGAGGCTACAGCCAAACTGGCATGACATTTGCACTCGACGCATCGGTGCCTGGTCACGGTGTAAGCATGCGCGACGACAACGCTTAATGCCCGGAAGTCGTCGCCGTTGAGTATCGGAAAACTCGCTGTCGCCAGCGCGCGTGCTGAAACGTCTTGGATTGAGAACCATGAAGTGGCAGTGCGAGGAGAGAAGCGCATGACAATGGACGAATCGTCCCCAGCGGCGCCTGGCAAGACGGCAGTAATTCGCATCACGCGTGGCGCCACCGCGATGGCCACGGATGGGGCGCTGGGCACTGTGCATCAGATTATCATGGATCAGCGAACCGGCGAGCTCCAGGCGCTGGTCATTGCGACGAGCGATCAGCGGCGCCTCGAAATTGCTGCGACGCATGTGCTCCGCACCACCGGCGACACGGTTCACCTGGATGTCAGCCAGACGCAGCTTCATGAGCATCCAGAACTGGCGACACCTTACAATCCCGACCAATACGTGCCTGTCCGGGAAAATCCGTTCCTCGCGCCGTCCGAGGCTAGCCGCGGCGCTCATTATAGCGAACGACCGGTGGTGACGAATATCGAGCATGACGCCGTAGGAGTGGTGGTGCCGCAAGAGTCTACGCGCAAAGCCGACATGATCGCCTCGATAACGAAGCCTGAGACCGAGACGTATATTCCGCAGTCACGGCCACAATCTGACACCACTGCCCCTTCGGCTACGGACACGCTGACGGGCGCTGTGGCTGGGACGGACACGTCTCCCGCAGCGGGCAGTCCGCTTCCACCCTCTCAATTGACGCCCACCGCGCCGCTGATCGAACGCCAGGAACCTGGCGAGCACACGGCGAGCACATCCAATGAGGCGACGGCGCCAACACACAGCGGGCCATATCCGCCCTCGTCGCTGACCCCAACGGCTCCGCTCGTCGAGCATCTGGATGTGGACCATGCCGCGGACACGCCAGAGCCGTCAGTTACTGCATCCGATGTGCCGGGCGAACCGAACGCAGGTGACTTGCCCACGATGGCGAGTGAGCCAGAGGACGATATCCCAACCGCTTTTGCAGTGCCGGTCATCACGCCCGGCATGTCAGATGCTCTCCCACCTATGGTCTCGTCGATCAGCGGTAAAGAGTTGACGGATGGCCCAGATCATGCGTCGAATGCGGTGGAGTTCAAGACTGAGGTGTCGACCGAAACGACGAAGGAGGATGCGACGATGGAGGGATCGCCCCCACCTATTGATCCGATTCATACTGGCGCACTGTCAGATGCCATTCATGACGACGAACAGAAGGTCTCGGCTATGTTTGGCGCGTCGCAGCAGGCCTCTACGCGTTTGCCCCCGCCAGAGGAATCACCGCGTGCCTGGGCGTGGCAGAACTCCGCGTATTCCGCGCCCGACGAGAGCAGCAGTCGATTGTCGTGGGTGCCGGCCGTGGCGCTAGGCACGGTGATCGTTGGGGTCGCAGCGTGGTCCGCCTATCGCACGATACGGCGCGGACGGCGCAAAGCCGCCGAGGCTGCCCAGAATGCGCGCATCAGCGCCGAATCGCTGCGCAGTTCGATGCTCGATTCGGTGCGCGATGTGGGCCGCTCCGCCGTTGGCGTGGCGCAGTCGATGCGTGCCAGCGCGCAAGAGTTAGCGGCCAATCCACGAGACACCGCTGCGGACGCTCTGAGCAACGTCTCCGACATTCCAGCGCGCTATCGCTGGTTCCGGCGCGGCATGCGGGTCGGCATGCGGGCATCGCGACTGCGGCGCAAGACGCAATAGCGCGCTCAGCGGCACAAAATATCCGGGGAGGCCAGACAGCTTCCCCGGATTCTTTGCAACTGGTGTGTCTATGGATACGAGACGAAGATCGTCTTCGTCTCGCTGAACTCCTCAACCGCTTTCCAACCAAGCTCGCGATGTCCGTTGCCGCTCTGCTTGGTGCCGCCGAACGGCAGGTGTGGCTCGGCTCCTGTCGTGCCTGCGTTGATGTAGACCAGTCCAGCGTTGATGTCGCGCATCGCGCGGAAGACGGTCCGCGAGTTCTCTGAGAAGATGGCGCATGAGAGGCCGTACATGGTCGAGTTGGCGGCGGCGATAGCTTCGTCGTAGTCCTTCACCGGCAGAATGGAGACGAATGGGCCGAACACCTCCTCCTGGGAGATACGCATATCCTTCGTCGTGTCGGTGAAGATCGTTGGCGCGTAGAATGCGCCGCCAGCGAGTTCGCCGTCGCTCAGTGGATGACCACCGGTGAGCAGTTTCGCGCCCTCGGCCCTGCCAATCTCGGTGTATTCGTGCACGGCGCTGACGCGCCCACGATTCACCAGCGGCCCCATATCTGTCTCTGGCAGCAGCCCATCGCCGATACGCAGCTTTTCGGCGGCATCCACCAGTTTTGCGGCGAAGGCCTCCGCAACCGCCTGATGAACGATGACGCGGCTGGTGGCCGTGCAACGCTGCCCGGTCGTGCCGAAACCGGCCCATGCCACGGCGGCAACTGCCTCGTCAAGATTGGCGTCGTCCATCACGATGACGGCGTTTTTGCCCCCGAGCTCCAGACTGACCCGGCGCAGATCTCGTCCGCACAGTTCGGCGACGTGCTTGCCAACCTCGGTCGAGCCAGTCAGCGAGATCATCGCGACGCGTGGATCGGTGACGAGCGCATCGCCGAGTGAGCTGCCTGGTCCGGTTACGAAATTGAGCACCCCTGCTGGCAGGCCAGCCTCGATGAGCACTTCAACCAGATTCGCCGCAGAGAGTGGCGTGTCGCTGGCGGGCTTGAGCACGACGGTATTGCCGGCGAGCAGCGCGGGGAAGGTCTTCCAGGCGGGGATCGCCATCGGGAAGTTCCACGGCGTGATAATGCCAACGACCCCCAGCGGCTGATGGATGGTCATGCACATTTTGTCGGGGATGGCCGACGGCACGACGAGTCCCTCAGCGCGGCGTCCCTCGCCAGCGATGAACTTGCCCACGTCGATGGCGGTTTGCAGGTCGCCCTGGGTCTCCTTGACCGGCTTG
>DAHUXT010000065.1 GCA_027307065.1 Ktedonobacteria bacterium | reverse complement strand
GGCGCCCAGTCGTCGTCCTCCGGCTCATCGTCGTCGTCGTCCCAGCCTCCACGGCGCTGCGCACCGTAACCGCGGGCGGAGCGCGCGTCGTCATGGCGGGGGCAACCGTCAACCCTGACTCCCCCGCCAGATCGAGCGTCGCTGGTTTCTTTGTCGCCATGCTGCCGCCCCATCCTTCACCTGTTGTGGCGCCGCGTCGCGCTGTCAGGCATGAACCTCGCCTGGATGTCGCGTATCTGCGGGCTCCAGCATCCGCTCGCCACTATTCCCTATTTCGTCGAGGCGCACGTCGATGCTCGGTGACAGCACGCGCGCCGAACAATCACGTCAATGGGTGACTCGACACGCGCGAACGCAAGAGCGAACGCTTGCTATATCCGATAATTTCTCAGATCCCGACGTCTGTAGCGTGTAACGTACGGTTGCGAGCTTTGTCACGTTGGGTATACCGAAAGTAGCAGTCCGGTGCAGCCCTGTGACACAAAACACCCATCAAAAATCCCCTGACGCCTGATACGCGGCCACCGTGCGCTCCAGGCCCGCGCTGAAGGGCACGACTGGCCGATAGCCAAGCATTGTCTTCAGGCGCGAGATATCGGCAACGCTCTCGCGGATATCACCTGGGCGAGCGGCCTCGTAGACAGGACGGATTTCGCGTCCAATGATATGGCTGAGATCACCGACGAACTGGTTGAGAGTGACGCTTGTGCCCGTGCCGACGTTGATTACCTGGCCTGCCGCCGCGGGTTGCTGCGCCGCACTCAGATTGGCAGCGACCACGTCATCGATATAAATGAAGTCGCGTGACTGTTCACCATCGCCAAAGATCGTTGGCGCGCCACCGCGGAGCACGGTCGTGATGAACTTCGGGATGACTGCCGCGTACTCGCTGAGCGGATCCTGTAGCGGCCCGAAGACATTAAAGTAGCGTAGCGCTACGGACTCCAGCTGATGCAAGCGGTGCCAGACCTGGCAGTATTGTTCGCTAGCCGCTTTGTGGGCGGCATACGGCGAGAGTGGCTGGACGGCCATTGACTCCGACTTGGGCGAGCCTGGCAGAAGGCCATAGACCGCACTTGATGACGCGAAGACGACGCGCCGGACACCGGCATGCCGGGCGGCCACCAGCACGTTGAGTGTGCCGGTGAGGTTAATGGCATGCGTCATTTCGGGCTCCGCGATGCTTCGATGCACCGACGCTACCGCTGCCTGGTGAAAAACGACCTCCACACCCTGCATGGCGCGCTTGAGTGCCTCACCATTGCGCACATCATCGTCGATCCACTCGATATCGGCGAGGACATCGCCGAGCCGGGCACGATCGCCGCTAAATCCATTATCGAGCACCCGTACCCGGTCCCCACGTCGCACAAGCGCACGTGCGATATGCGAGCCAATAAAGCCTCCGCCACCCGTGATGAGATACACGTCCTGTCGTCTCCTCGCCTTATCCTACCACGCACGTCCGGTGTTCATCATACGACATCATGTCGGCGAGATTCGACGCGCAACGCCCCGCCATCATCCGACATGATAACGCAGGCAGAGAGTGAGTGGCGGCCGACCAGTCTAAAATCCTACATGGCAAGGAGATGCACCGGACACGGCAGACCCCGCAAACGGCATCAGCAAACGGTTGCAGGTGCGGGAAGTTTCGAGCGAAGAACGGTAGACGGCGATCTGTCCATAGCGTGTTTGGAACTCCAGACGAGATGGACCAACCGGTGGAGCACAAGACAGGCGAAGGCCAGGCAAAGCTCCATTCGCACGTAGCGGTAAATGCGGCTGCCGGACCTCTACTGAATCCTTTGATAGACATAGAAGTCGGCAAAGGTTCCATCAATCGGGTCAGTTTCCAGGCTGTACTTATTCTTGGCCTGCTCGATGAGCTTCCAGTTCTTCTGGTTCGTCTCAACCCAATCTGAAAACCTACGATGCCGGACGTGTTGCGCCTGGCCGCGCGCGTTCTGGTCGGTATTTGATGCGTAAATGATGACGTATTTATCCGAGGCAGCAAACAGGTCACGCATGTACTTATCGAACACCGAATCCTCGATCAGGTGATATATCACGTCCAAGGACATCGTTAGGTCGCCAACAAAGAGGCGTTGGTTGTCGAGAAAATATTCGGGGTCGTACACATAAAAGGACTTGCTCTTGTCATCGGCGTATTGGTCGATGCAGAGCCCGATACTCGTCTTCGAGACATCCAAGCCGATGTAGCGCCTAAAATTGAATAGCTTCAATTGCGCGCCGTCCCCGCTACCGAACTCGATAACGGACGTAACGTCGTTGTTTTTGGCGAACTCATTCAGAAACTCAGCCTTGTAGACCGCTAACCGACCGTAGGACCCCCCTCCCGAATTGCCGCCCCTTTCGTATCGTTGCTCCCAATATGCTTTAGAGTTGAAATTCCTGGAGCGCCCCAACATACGGTAGAAAGGCGCGACAACGCGCCGGAGACCTTCTTGTTTGTAGATGGATTTCTCGGGATTACTCATAATTTCTTCCGGTTCTGCGACAATGGTGAGACGGCACCGCTGGTTGAGATGTCGAACACATCGGTGCTGCCGTCGGATTGAGCAACGATGGTTGGCGTGCTTCGTAGGGTAGCTGAGGTGCTTCCCAATGTCAAGGCCGCAGATGGGCGCACGACCAGTGGAGCACGCTTGTATAGTCTAGAAGATCTCGTGGGCCTGCACCATGTAGGCTTGCGAATCACGCAGAGATCACGCAGCTATCGAGATGTTGCGAGTGTAAAGATAAGCGTGCTACACTGGGTGGCGTTCTGGTCTGCACTTTGCGGAGAGATCAGCACGACAGGCGGCCAGTGCAGGCGATGCGATTCACACGCGATACGCGATGGGGGCGTCAACGACTATGGGCAGCGCGACGATGTGGAGTGTGTTTCTCAAGGCGTCTTCTTCACGCACCGCAGTCACGCGCGCGCTTGGACGCTACTCACAGCGGGCATACTATGGGTCAGCCGCTCCGCTCCGCATGCAGCGGATTCCCGTTCCGGCGCTGCCAGGCACACAATGGGTGCGGGTGCGCAATCGGGTGGCGGGCATCTCACGCCGCGACCTGGCGACCATCGAGCTGGCGACCGACCCGCGCGTCTCTCCCGCTGCCGCCCACCAGCCGCGACGGGTCTTTCTCGGACGCGAGGTGGTTGGCGAGGTGGTGGAGGTTGGCCCCGTCGCGCAACTGCTACGTCCCGGCGACCGTGTTGTCTGGCAAAACGGGCCGTGTTGCCCCACGCGCGGCATCGAGCCACCCTGCCACGCCTGCGCGGGCGGCAACTATGCCCTCTGTGTGTATCGCTACACGCCAGCGCAACCGGCGCCAACCGGAGGCGGCTGGAGCGAAGAAATGGTGCTTCACGAGCGCCAGCTATTTCTGGTGCCCGATGCCATCCCCGATGAGCAAGCCGCGCTGCTGGAGGCCGCCGCCGATGCCGTGCATACCGCGCTGCGCCGACAGCCGCAACCGGGCGAACAGGCACTGGTGATCGGCACGGATGTCGCTGGGCTGCTGTTGATACAGGCGCTGCGAGCGTTTGTGCCAAACGCCAATATCGCCGCGCTACTGGACGCACCCTATCACGCCGAAATGGCGGCTCGCATGGGCGCGTCACAGACGCTGCGCGCCGACGAGGCCACCGAGGGCATCGCGCGGGTGACTGGCTCACAGCGGTTGAGCAACTGGCAAGGGGCCGAACTGTATGCAGGAGGATTCGACGTCGTCTATGATACGATCGGAACCTCGGCGTCGCTGCAGTCCGCGCTGCGGTGGACACGGCCCGAAGGCGCGGTGGTGCTCTCGGGCCACCAACCGACCCCCCTAAACCTGGACCTGACGCCGATCTGGCACGCGGAGGTGACACTATATGGAGCATTCGCGCCAGGGATGGAATTCTGGCAAACCGAGACGGGTCGTGGCAATGGCCGCATCTCGGCGTTCGCGCTGGCGGCCAGTTTGCTCCGCGAGCGGCGGCTCACACCCGAACGCCTGGTAACGCACCGCTTCCCACTACGTGAGTTCCGCCAGGCGATCGTTGCGCTGCAACACGCGAACGAACACCAGATGCTTCAGGCGCTGCTGGACATCGTCCCCGCCGCGACCCATCAGGCCGTGCCAGCGCCATCAAGCCAACCTTACGCGGTCAAAGCGCGCGCCAGCATGAAATAGCGATCCGTTGTGATGGGCAAAGTTAGCTGGTGGGCGAGCAGGCCGGAGCATGAGAGCACAAATGCCTCGGCGAATTTCCCCATCCGAACGTCATGCCCAGCGGAACGCCCGAATCGAAACGATCAGGGCGACCACCATCCACGCCGCCAGCACCAGCACGTCGGTCTGAATCGCCGCAAGCCCAGCGCCATTGTTGATGATGCCGCGCAGCGCATCGTTCAGGTACGTCAGCGGCATCGCCTGGATGACCGGCGCAAGGAAGGCAGGCGCGCTGGTCGTCGGGAAGTAAGAGCCGCCGAGAAACATCATGGGAAAGCTCACGAGGAAGTTGAGCGTCTGCGACACCTCCTGGCTGCGCGCGAAACTGCCAATGACAAACCCGATCGAGAGCATCGCCAGCGAGCCGAGCGCGACCACCAGCCCCAGCGCTAGCCAGCTGCCGACGATGTGTACCCTGAAGACGATGATCGCCACCGCCAGCAAGACTGCCCCCTGCGCGACTGAGATCAGCACCCGCGCCAGAATCTGCGACCCGATCAGCACGGATGGGCGCAACGGGGTCGCCGCGATCCGCCGCAGAATCCCCTGCTTGCGCCACTGCACAAGCACAATGCCGACACTCAGATTTGCCCACATCACCAGCTGGCCCAACATCCCCGGCGTTAACCAGTCAATCTGCCGCAGGCTACGCACACTCACCGCCTGTTCGCTCAGACGCACGACCGGTGGCCGCCCGGTAATGCCCGCGTTGAGGTTGGCGACGATGCTCTGAATCGCGCCACGCGCGGCGGCTTGCGTGACGGGATTGCTCTGGTTGTAGTAGACCTGGAGCGGGGCTTGTCCGCTCGCGAGACCCGCGCCGAAGCCTGGGGTAATAACGAGCACGGCGTCGCGATTTCCCGCTCGCAGTGCTGCTACCTCCGCGCTCTGAGAGCCGGTGTGCAGACGTAGCGAATCGTTGGCGCGCAGTTGACTGGTGAGCTGCACCGAGACGGACGTGTGGTCCTCGTCCACCAGTCCAAGCCGCAACTGGGCGGAGCCATCGGAGCCGAAGAGCCAGCCAAAAACAAAGATCGAGATTAGCGCCAGCCCCAGGCTGGTAATGACCAGGAGGCGATTGCGGCGCAGCATAGTGAGGCTCGCCCGCAGCATCGCGCCAAAGGATTTCACGGTTTGCATCATATCTATCTCCACTCTTGCATATCTCGCAAACGCGAGGGTTCACCGGCGTCACACGGCTAATCACGCAGCCCACGCCCGGTCAACTTGAGAAAGAGGTCTTCCAACGTCGGCGCATGGACCTGCAACTGCTCGACGCTTGCCCCACGCGCGGCAGTGAGCCGCAGCAAGTCCGGCAGGGTCGTTTCCAGCCGCTCGGTGTAGATCAGCAGCCGCCCCCCCTCTCGCGCGCCTCGGCCACCGCAGCCAGCCCGCGCAATTCGTCTACACTCACGACGTTGCCCGGCTCCACGACGCCCTCGATAGTAGCTTTCGCGCCAAGCGTCCCAATCAGCCCGGCGGGCGTATCCTGAGCGATGATGCGCCCGGCATCGAGGATGGCGATACGATCGGCGAGCGACTGTGCCTCATCCATGAAATGTGTCGTCAGCACAACCGTCTTGCCGCGCTCGCGCAGGCGCAAGATGGTATCCCAGAGCATGCGCCGGCTCTGCGGATCGAGCCCGGTCGTCGGCTCGTCGAGGAAGACCAGTGAAGGATCGTTGACAAGCGCCAAGGCGAGCGCGAGACGCTGTCTCTGGCCGCCGGAGAGGTCCTGTGGACGCGCACGCGCCTTCTCCTCCAGCGCGATATCCGCCAGCAAGCTGTCAGGCGAGATCGCGCGCGGATAGAACGAGCCGAAGAGTGCCAGTGTCTCGCGCACCGTCAGCTCCTCGAAGAGCGTCGTCGCTTGAAGTTGCACGCCAATGCGCGCCTGTGCCGCGCGCCGGTTGCGCCGGATGTCCAGCCCATCCACGCGTACGTCGCCTTTGTCCGCGACGCGAATACCTTCGAGAATCTCCAACGTGGTCGTCTTGCCCGCGCCGTTCGGGCCAAGCAAGCCAAAGATCTCGCCCCGGTGAATGTCGAAGCTGATGCCATCTACGGCAATGGTCCTGCCGTAGCGCTTGGTGAGATCGCGTACAGTCACGATGCTGTCGCCCTGCCCACCGGCGCTCAAGGTCTCTGCGCCAACCGGCTGGCGCGATGCAAGAGCCATGATTCCACTCCTTACCATCTCAACACCATCCCGGCGGGTGTCTGCCGGGATCATCATCAGCGTACCCACCAGCCGCGAACACCGCGCATGTCGCAAGTCATCTTGTGGGTCATGTCTTGAGCCGGTGCCTTGCGCGGAACGCATGACGCTGGTCATGGGGAGGGATGACGACCGCATGACCTGCGATAGAGGCGCCCTCGCGCGGGGAGGCGGTATAATGAGGGCGTTGCGATCATCTGCGCGCCGTAGACACCAGGTAAACACGAGCCACCGAGCGGAGCGCCAGCAACAGGAGCGCTGCATGATCTGGCGGAGATTCCAGTGGCTACACAGGCGACCCGACGGAGACTTCTTCGACTTGCTGAAATGGGTGGGGTTCCTGACCATCGCCATCGGTTACTTGATGGCCGTGGTGACCAGCCGCCATCTCACCTTCTGGCCCTTCGTGCTGTTCACCGCCATCAATCTGGCATGGCTTGTGCTTTGTGCGCGCCTCGCCGAATCCGAAAACCGGCCAGATGCGATTCCGCTCACGCTCACCGCGATGACTGCGCTGGCAGTGGCGGCGCTCTTCTGCATGCCGCTTGGGCTTGGCTACGACTGGTTGCTACCCGTCGTGACGACGGGTACCATAGCGCTGGCAATCCATTGGCGACCTGCAGCGGCGGTCATCGCGCTTTTCGCCGTTGCCTCTGCCGCCAGTTTGCTGCTCGCGGGCGACTCCTGGGGCGATATCGTCACTGCCACTGTACAAACCTTGACTGCCTTCGGATTCGTCCTCATCTTCTCGCTCGTCATCCTTCGCCAACAGCGGCTACGCGAGCAGGCCGAAGAACTGGCTGCGGCCGTCTCGCGCGCGAACCAGGAACTGGAGCAGGCGCACGCAGACCTGCGCGCACGCGCGTCGCAAGCCGAGGAATTGACCATCTCCCGCGAGCGCAATCGCATGGCACGAGAGATCCACGACACACTCGGCCATTATCTGACGATTCTCGCCGTGCAGCTTGAGACGGCACTGAAATTGGAGGAATACGACGACCCGCGACTGAAGCCAACACTGCGCGATGCTCGCCGTATCGCCGCCGAGTGTCTGGCGGAGGTACGACGCTCAGTGGCCGCGCTGCGTCCAGGCGACATCGCCGCCACGTCGCTGGCTGGGGCGCTGCGTCGTCTCGTAGACGAGAGTGAGGCACTCTCGCCAGACACCGAGATCACGCTCGACATCGAGGAGCCGGAGCCAGATCTGGAGCCAGAGCTGCGCGCCGCGCTCTACCGGTGCGCCCAAGAGGCGTTGACCAACGTCCGCAAGCATGCGCAGGCCACCAAGGTGCTGGTGCGTCTGCGTGTCGATCCTCCCGGCAGCGACGTGGGGCAAACTGGGCGCGCGGTGGAGCTGACCGTGCTCGACAATGGACATGGCGCTAGAGGCGATGCAACGACTGACGCGCAGGGATTCGGCCTGTTGGGCATGCGCGAGCGCATCGCGCTGCTTGGCGGAACGGCGACCGCTGAGGCCGAGCCCGGCAAGGGGTGGCGCGTCGAGGTTCGAGCGCCGATGGTTGTGAGCGGCAGCGCCCCTCTGGCAAGCCCCGCTCCCGTAACATCTTCGGCGGCAAACAACTATTCGCGCGTGGAGGGGTGAGGTATGGACGAAGCGTTGCGCGATGCCCCAATACGCATCCTGCTGGTTGACGATCAGACGCTGCTGCGCCAGAGCTTTCAGCGGTTGCTTGAACTGGAAAGCGCGGATGTGGAGGTCGTAGGCACGGCGGCGGACGGGCTTGAGGCGCTGGAGCTCATCGAGCATCTGACGCGCGCTGGGAGGGCGCCGCAGGTGGTGCTGATGGACGTGCGCATGCCGCGCATGGATGGCGTTCAGGCGACGGCGCGCATCCACGAGCGCTGGCCAGATGTGCGTGTGATGATGCTGACCACCTTCGACGACGAGGAGTACGTCGTGGAGGGGTTGCACGCTGGTGCTCGTGGCTATCTGCTCAAGGACATCTCGGCAAGCGACTTGCTAACCGCGATTCGCGCCATCCATCGCGGCGACTCGCCCTTGCAGCCCTCGGTCGCCGCCAAGTTGGTCGCCCGCTGGAGTCATACGACGCACCCGCTGGCGAGCGGCGGGGTGTCCGCACCGGATCGGGCCGCGCGTCCCTTGGAAGGCCGCCATACGATGCCCTATCCCGGCGAGGATCTCACCGAACGGGAGCGCGAGATTCTGAGGAGCATCGCCCACGGCGCAAGCAACCGCGAGATTGGCGAGGCGCTATTCATCACCGAGGGCACGGTCAAGAACCACGTTTCCAGTATCCTGAGCAAGCTCGCGCTGCGCGACCGGACACAGGCCGCGCTGTGGGCGCATGAGCATGACCTGAGCTGAGTACACTGAATGAATGGCGGCAATTCGCCTAGCTGCGTGGGTCAGCCGCCGAGGATGGCGGGATGGAGGAAGGCGGCGTAGAAGAAGACGACCGAGATGGCGAAGAGCAAGCTATCCATCCGGTCGAGGATGCCGCCGTGGCCGGGAACGATGGTGCCGCTATCCTTCACTTCGGCAACACGCTTGAGCAACGACTCCGCCAGATCGCCGAGGGTCGCGGCCACCGCCACCAGAATGCCCAAGATCACCGCGTGATACCAGGCGAGATGAACGGGAGTAATCACCAGCAGCACAAACGCGGCGATCACCGACCAGATCACACCACCGACGAATCCCTCCCAGGTCTTCGCGGGGCTGATGTGCAGCGCGAGCTTACGGCGTCCGAGAAAGTGACCGGTGACGAACGCGGCTGTGTCGTTTGCCCAGACCATGCAGAAGAGCCCCACCACCCACCAGAATTGCACCGAGCCATAACCCATGACGTCGCCGCGCAGCACGAGCACCAGTGCAATCGGCCAGCCGAGGTAGAACGGGATGGCAACGGTCAGCGCCCAATCGATAATGGTGCGCTCGATGGTGGGACGCGTCAGCATAAGCCAGGTGAACGAGAGTATGATGAGCGCGCTGATGCCGAGCGAAATGAGTGTGAGCCGCAGATCGGGGAGCATGGCGGCGACGAGAAAATCGACGCCAAGCGCGCCACTGAAAATCACCAGCGGATACCACTTGCGCTTCTGCGCGAACATCGTGCGGAATTCCCACAGGCCCAGCGCCAGCGCCAGCAGCCCGCCCGCGAAGGCTATCCAGCCGCCAAACCAGACCAGCGCGATCACGATGGGTATCAGCACTCCGGCCGAGAGCAGGCGTTGCCGCAGCCCAGCGAGCCAGCCCGCCTGACTAGTGGCCGCTGGCGTTACACCGGAGGAATCCTCTGAGACGGATTTGCTCATCGCCACGCTCCTGCGTCACTCTCGCGTGTCACTCGCGCTCGCCATGCTGCCGGGCGCGCACTATCTGGCCGAGATATCACAGTGATCCTTTGGTCGCTGGCTGCGGGCGGGACCCATTGGAGGAGTCGCCGACGTCTCCACTGGAGTCTGCGCGTGGGTCGTTGCTCCTGGCGGCGGCCTCCTCGGCCAACTGCGCATCGGTCTTGCCAAAGCGCCGCTTGCGGCTGGCATAGGCATCGAGCGCGGCGGCGAAATCAGCTTCGCTGAAGTCGGGCCACAGCGTCGCGGTAGAGTAATATTCCGCGTAGGCCGCCTGCCAGATGAGGTAGTTGCTGAGCCGCATCTCGCCACCGGTGCGAATAATCAGATCGGGGTCAGGCAACTCGCGGGTGTAGAGATAGCTGGAGATAGTGTCCTCAGTCACCTCGCCGGCAGGGAGCTTCGCCGCGATGATCTGGCGTACGGCGTCGACGATTTCAGCGCGTCCACCATAGTTGAAGCAGACGTTCAGTTCCAGTTTATCGTTCGCGCGTGTCAGGTCTTCCATCCAGTGAATTGCTTCCTGGATGTCCTGGTCGAGTCCTTCGAGGCGGCCAACATGGCGCAGCCGCACGCCCTCGCGATTCAGCCGGTCGACGTCGTTGCGAATGGTTTCCCAGAGCAGGCCCATCAGCGCGCTGACTTCTTCCGGCGGGCGACCCCAGTTTTCGGTCGAGAACGCGTAGACGGTGAGCATAGGCACGTGGTAGTCGTTGCAGAGCCGCACCACACGGCGCAGCGCCTCAACTCCAGCGCGGTGGCCCATCGAGCGCGGGAGGTGGCGACTGGTTGCCCAGCGGCCATTGCCATCCATGATAAACGCAATGTGGTGGGGAATCGCCTGTCCATCACGAAAGCGCAGCCGCCGCGCTTCTGCCTGCCGCTCGGCCTCTTGCGCGCGCGCGCCACCGAAGACGGCCTGTACCAGCGCGCGCAGATTCCGAAGTCGTCGCTTGGCCATGGTTACACCGCTATTCCTCTCCGTCGGCATGCGATGGACTGGTCGCCGTACCCTCCGCATCCCAGGGGCTAGACCTCCATGATTTCACGCTCTTTGGCGTGCCCAACCCCGTCCAGATCTTCGATAAACTTGTCGGTCAGCTTCTGCAGCCGGTCGGTGCCGCGCTTCAGGTCGTCGGCCGTGATCTCTTTCTTCTTTTCCTGATCGCGCAGCTTGTCGTGGGCATCGCGTCGGATATTGCGAACGGCAATTTTGGACTCATCCACCTTCTTATGCACGACCTTGACGAGCTCTTTGCGACGGTCCTCGGTCAGCGGCGGCAACGAAAGCCGGATCACCGAGCCATCGTTGTTGGGATTCAGGCCAAGATCGCTTTTCTGAATCGCTTTCTCGATGTCGCTGAGGGCTTTCTTGTCCCACGGCTGGATAGATAGTGTGCGCGGATCGGTGGCGTGGATGGCGGCAAGTTGTGCCAAAGGGGTTGGCGTGTCGTAGTAGTCAACCATCAGCCGCTCCACCAGCGCGGGTGTCGCCCGCCCCGTCCGCACTGCCTGCAAATCCCGCTGAAGCGCCTCGACCGCTCCATTCATACGGTGTTGTGCGTCGGCGAACACATCTCCGGCCATAGTACCTGCTCCTTCCCAGCCTGTCTCAGCGACTTAGACGGCGCTAGTTGCTGGTATCCCAGACGAAGTCCTGACCCGCGGACATATCATGTACCAATGTACCACCTGGCTCGCCGCGCACGATACCGCACATTTTGCCACGCGCGTGCATATCGAAGACCACGATCGGGAGGTGATTCTCGCCACACAGCGAGAGCGCGGTCGCATCCATCACGCCCAGACTCATGGTGATGGCATGCATATAGCTCACCTCGCGGAAGCGGCGCGCCGTTGGCACCCGCATCGGATCGGCATTGTAGACGCCATCCACCTTCGTCGCCTTGAGCAGCACTTCGCAGTTCAACTCGATGGCGCGCAGGGCGGCGGCGGTATCGGTCGTAAAGTACGGATTGCCAGTACCCGCCGCCAGAATGACGATGCGCCCCTTCTCCATATGGCGGATCCCCCGCCGGCGGATAAACGGCTCCGCGACCGACGGCATCTCGATGCCAGTCTGCACACGAGTAGAGAGGCCCGCGTGTTCCAACGCATCCTGTAATGCCAGGGCGTTGATCACGGTGGCCAGCATGCCCATGTAATCCGACTGCGCGCGATCCATCCCTTCGGCAGCGGCCGTCTTGCCGCGCAAGATGTTGCCGCCACCGACGACTACCGCAATCTCGGTACCGAGATCATGCACCTGCGCCAGTTCACCAGCGAGGTAGTTCAGGACTTCGGCGTCTATGCCATAGCCCTGCTCACCCATCAGCGCTTCACCGCTGAGCTTGAGAAGGACTCGCTTGTACTTGGTCGCAGGCTGCATGAAACGCTCCCATGGATCCGAGCTAGTTGTTGTATAGAGAGAATGCGAGCTACTCGCCGAGGGCGAACCGGGCAAAGCGGCGAACGACTACGTTCTCGCCAGTCTTGCGGATGACGTCATCCACCAGCTTGCCGATGGTGACCTTGTCGTCCTTCACCCAGACCTGCTCCAGCAGTACATGCTCGGTAAATTGCTTCTTGAGCTTGCCTTCGACAATCTGCTCGCGCAGACGCTCCGGACGCTTCAGCACATCCGGGTCGCTCATCAGCTTCTCGCGCGCCTCGGCCATAACGCTCTCGGGAATGTCGCTCATCGAGACGTAGGTGGGATTGGTTCCGGCGATCTGCAGCGTCAGCTCGCGGGCAAGCGTGCGGAACGTTTCGCTGCGGGCGACAAAGTCGGTGCTGCAGTTCAACTCGACCAGCACTCCCAGATTGCCGCCATGGTGGATGTACGACTCTATCAATCCCTGGCGCGTCTCGCGGTCCTGACCCTTGACCTTCTCGGCGCGTTGCTGGCCCTTTTCCTCGATCAGCTTCAAGGCATCGTCAAAGGTTTTCGCGGCGGTCAACGCATTCTTGCAATCAGCGAACCCGGCTCCGGTCTCTTCACGAAGCTTGGCAACATCTTTCGCAGTGAATTCCATGGAAGTATTGCGCTCCTCAACGCTCTATCACATATCCAGACAGGGCTACGGCGTGTCTGGTGACGCCTGCATAGTGTTCAATAGCCCAGCGGCACAAATAAGGCCTGGCAATCTCGGCGCTACCTACGCCGCTCATACGGCATTGCGCAGGGGTGTATGAGTCTGCCTGGCACGATTCCAGGCGAGATGTTTCGCGCCATCTATCATAGTACCACGTGACGGGTGAGTACACGTTGCACCCGAATCCACCACGCAGGACACACAAACGCGCGGCACGATTGCGCGTGCCGCGTCTGAATCCGGAATGCATTGTACGCCACACGCCTGCCCGATACAAGGGGCAAGCGACTGACTATTCTTCCGCGGATGCGGGAGCGGGCTGCTCGTCTTGCTCGTCTTGCTCGTCTTGCTCGTCCTGCTCGGCTGCTGGTGTCGCGCTCGCGGCGTTCCCGTTGGTGGCGGCAGGCTCACTCCCCGGCTCGCTCCCAAACTCTTCGAGTGTGATCGGCGCTTCGGTCGCGACGCGCGCTCCACCTTCGTCTTTCTGCTGCTGCGAGTCGCGCTGACGCCGGCCTTCAAGTGCGGCATCGGCGATCTTGGTGCAGAGCAGGCGGACGGCACGAATGGCGTCGTCGTTGGCGGGGATGGGGTAATCCATCTCGTCTGGGTCGGTATTCGTGTCGGCCAGGGCAACGACCGGAATCTCCAGCCGGTTCGCCTCCATGACGGCAGTGTGTTCTTTCTTCGTGTCTACGACGAAGATGGCCCCCGGCAAGCGGCGCATATCGCGGATGCCGCCGAGCACGCGCTCCAGCCGCTCCAGCTCATCGGTGAGGTGCTGCGCCTCTTTCTTGGGCAGCCGCTCGAACTCACCACGATCGCGGCGCGCTTCGAGATCTTTCATGTACTTGATGCGCGACTGGATGGTCTGGAAGTTCGTCAGCATGCCGCCGAGCCAACGCTGGTTCACGAAGAACTGGCCGCTCCGCAGCGCCTCGTCTTTGATGGCGTCTTGCGCCTGCTTCTTGGTGCCCACGAACAAGATGCTCTCACCGTTGGCCGTGAGGTTGGTGATGAACTTCGCGGCATCATTCAGACGCGTCACCGTTTGCTGCAGATCGAGAATGTGGATGCCATTGCGGTCCGTGAAGATAAAGGGCCGCATCTTGGGATTCCAACGACGGGTCTGATGCCCGAAGTGGACGCCTGCCTCAAGCAGTTGCTTCATCGTTGCAACGTTTGCCAATGTGTTTCAATCCTCCCTTGAACTTTCCTCCGCGTCCCTCATGCCAGGTGAAAAGCGCAGCGCTCCAAATGCGCGTAACGCCAGGGATTCCACGTGGTCGGGATGCGTGTGAGATGAAGGTCGACGCGCAAACATGTTTATCGCACGCCAACTAAAGTAGTATATCACCTCAGCGATGCAGGCGCAATACAGGCCCATTCGCCGCCGAAACGATTCTTTCACTCAGACGAATACGCTGGCGGATATGGTCACACGATGGCCAAGAACAGGTTGGCTGTCGATACACAGCGCGCCGCGGTAGACATTCCACGGCGCAGTCCCATCGGGTAGCGTATTATTCTTCGATGCGTGGCGGACCCTGCCGAATGCGCTCGCGCACGATATCCACGTCGCCCATCGCATTCCAGCGGCTCTCGTTCCACCAGGTAGCGCCCGCCTCGGCGAATGGACGCACCATTTCCGCCGCTCTGGCCGGATCATCGCCGGGCGTCTCGCCTTCCATGATGATGTCGAATGGCGTCGTTAGCGCGCGCTGTTCAGCCACATATGCCGCCATCTCGCGGATATCGCTGGGCGTGATATCTTGCTGCTTGCCATCGCGGATGAGATTGGGCAGCAGGCCAT